>DASQNC010000036.1 GCA_035645145.1 Azospirillaceae bacterium
GTACGCGGTGAACGTCGCGCCGCCCGCCTTCGCCAGCACCTTGGTGATCGCCGCCGTCAGCGACGTCTTGCCGTGGTCGACGTGACCGATCGTCCCAACGTTGCAGTGCGGCTTCGTCCGCTCGAACTTCGCCTTCGCCATGGCTGTCCCGCCCGTTGCCTATTTGCCCCGACCGGCCGCGCTGGAGCGGGTGAGGGGAATCGAACCCCCACAACCAGCTTGGAAGGCTGGGGCTCTACCATTGAGCTACACCCGCACCGCACTCGCGCACGACGCCGGACTGGTTGGTGGAAGGGGTAGGATTCGAACCTACGTACGCTAACGCGGGCAGATTTACAGTCTGCTGCCTTTAACCACTCGGCCACCCTTCCGCACGCCCGACCGCTGGGGATCGGAGCGGAGGCCGGGAACTAAGTTCATTCCGGTTGCTTTGTCAACAGGAAACGAAACCTGGATCCGCCATCCGTCCGACCCCTAAAGTGGGAAGGTCATGACTCCAATGAAACCCCACTCTGGACGAACGGGACGCGCCGATGCCGCGGGTTCCGGACGGTCCCCGCACCCGGGCAAGCCCCAGCGCAAGCCGCCGGCGAAGTCCCTGTCCCCACATGGCGCCCAACGGCCCCAGAAGCCGCAGGCACAGCCCCAGGACCGGCAGAAGGCGCCGCCGGAGCAGCGCCCGCCACGCGGCTCGCTGCTGTTCGGCGTGCACGCCGTCAGCGCGGCCCTGCGCAACCCGTCGCGGAATTGCCGGCGCCTGTGGGCGACCGACATGGCCGCCGTGGGCGAGGCGCTGGCCGACGCAGCCGCGCGCGGCCTGTCGCGGCCTGCCCCGATGATCGTCGAAAAGGCGATGATCGACCGGCTGGTGTCGGGCGGCACGGTCCACCAGGGCGTGCTGCTGGAGGCCGATCCGCTGCCGGAACCCGATCTCTCGGACCTGCTGACCAACCCGGCCGCCGACGCGGTGCTGGTCGTTCTCGACCAGGTGACCGATCCGCACAATGTCGGTGCGGTGTTGCGGTCGGCCGCCGCCTTCGGTGCCGCCGGGCTGGTGGTGACCGAGCGGCACGCGCCCGAGGTGACGGGAACGCTGGCCAAGTCCGCCTCGGGTGCGCTGGAGGTCGTGCCGCTGGTCCGCGTCGGGAATCTGGCGCGCGCCATCGCCGAGATGCGGGAGGCCGGTTTCTGGTGCGTCGGCCTGTCCGAGCGGGCCGAGCGGCCGCTGCACGAGCACGACCTGTCGGGTCGCACCGCCCTCGTCCTGGGATCCGAGGGGACCGGGATTCGCCGTCTGACCGCGGAGAGGTGCGACGCGCTGGCCCGGCTGCCGACCCAGGGGCCGATCGAAAGTCTGAACGTTTCGGTCGCGGCGGCCATTTCCCTGTACGAGACCGCGCGGCGCCGGTCGTGACCGTCGCGGGTGGCCAGCGGCAACGCTTGTCCGCCCGCACCGCGTCCGGTAAACCGTTGGGTGTGTGCCGGCTTAGCTCAGGGGTAGAGCAACCGCCTTGTAAGCGGTAGGTCGTCGGTTCAAATCCGACAGCCGGCACCAGCGGCGGTTTTCCGGATCGGCGAGCGATATGATCACTCAGGAGAAGTCCAAATTCGCACTCCTGGTGTTCGATGCGCGGGCCGAAGTCGATTCCCAGTCGGTCAGCTCCCTGGAACGCCTTCTGCGCAGCTCCGAGCGCTATGCCGTGGGGTACGCCGTCCGACTCAGGGTCGCGGCGCTGAGCGAATCGAGCGAAGGCGTGGTCAATGCGATCGCCTTGGCCGGACTTCCCGCCGCCATCGATGAGGTTCAGATCACCGATCGGTTGGAGCAGGCGCTGTTGAGCCTTGCGCAGCGCGGCGCCAAGTTCGATCGACCGCGCAATATCGCCCTGGCCGCCCTCGGCGACAATTCCAAGATCATCAGCGACGGTGCCGCCGCGTTGCGCTACCTGCTGAACCAGGTCGGCGCCGGGGCGGAACCGCTGGGCAAGATTTTGCGCCTGTTCACCCCGCCCGGAATCGACATCACCGCCGACCCGACCGCCCGCCACGCCGCAGCCCAGCGCCTGCGGACGAAGCTGGGCAGCCGCATCAAGGACATGCTCTCCGAGACCGATGGCGCCGGCCAGACGATCGGATTCGTCGAGGCGGGGGCGGAGGAACCGGATGGCCTGATCCTGGCTCTCGAAGACCTGCTGCGCGCCCTCCCGCCCCCTCATGGCCCGGCGGTGGACGGGCTGGTGGCGGAGGTGCGCCAGGTGCACCGGCAGGTGGCGCCGAGTCTGCGGGCGTTCCTTGGCGTGTACCGCGCCTTGGGCGAACGGGTCGAGGCCCTGTGCCAGGAGATTCGCAACGGCGAGGGCCGTACGGGCGAGGTGCGCGAGCATCTGGCCCGGTTGTCCGGCAGCGCCGAGGCCATTGCGCGCACGTCCGTGACGCTCGAAGGAATTCTGAAGTAGGGCCGGGCGGCGGAACGTTCACGCCGACGCACCGGTTTGAGGCTGGATGGCCTCATTCGACCGCGAGCGTTCCCAAATGGCCCCGCCCGACAGCAACACCACGCGCCGCGACACCGATGCCGGCGTCTACGGCGACAAGGTCGCCGCCTTCGATCCGGCCACGGTCCCCCTCGGCACATGGGACGAGGCCGCGGGCGCGGAGCCCGAGCGGTCGGACCCACCGCCGGCCGGCCCCCCGACCAAGGGCATTTACGCCGGCAAACCCCTTCCGCCCAAACGCGGGGCCGGCCTCATCGCGGCCATCGTCGTCGCGTTCGTGGTGCTCGCAGTTGGGGTGCTCCTCATGATGGGGTGAGGCGGCCATCAGCACCCGGTCGCAAACCGGGAACATACCCTACCCTGGCGGCGTTCGGCGGGTGAGATACGCAACCGCGCGGATGCAGGGCGAGGGGTATGTCCAAGACGATCCTGATCACAGGCGGAGCCGGGTTCATCGGCTCGCATCTGGCAGACCAGCTGCTGGCCACCGGCCACCGCGTCAGGGTCCTCGACACGCTTGAGCCACAGGTTCACGGCGAAGAGGGCAAACGGCCGGGCTATCTGGCGCCGGACGTGGAATTGCAGGTCGGCGACGTCCGCGACGCCACAGCGGTCGCACGTGCGCTGGACGGCGTGGACGCCGTGTACCACTTCGCGGCCCGCGTCGGCGTGGGCCAGAGCATGTACATGATCGCCGACTACGTCAGCGGCAACGACCTCGGCACCGCGGTGCTGCTGGAGGCGCTCAAACGGAATCCGGTCGAACGCCTGATCGTCGCGTCGAGCATGAGCCTGTATGGCGAGGGCCTGTACCTGGACGCCGACGGCCGGACGATCGCCAACGCGACCCGCGACCCGGCCCGGCTGGCCGACGGCATGTGGGATCCCATGGACGCCCGGGGCCGCCCGCTCACCCCGATCCCGACGACCGAGGAGAAGCAGCCGGACTTGGTCTCGGTCTATGCGCTGGGCAAGTACGTGCAGGAGCGGCTTTGCCTTGTGGTCGGGGGCGCCTACGGCATCCCCACCGTGGCCTTGCGCTTCTTCAACGTCTACGGCACCCGGCAGGCCCTCTCCAACCCGTACACGGGCGTGATGGCGATCTTCGCCTCGCGCCTACTGAACAACAACCCGCCCCTGATCTTCGAGGACGGGGGGCAGCGCCGGGACTTCGTCCACGTCACCGACGTGGCACGGGCTTGCGCCCTGGCGCTCGACGCGCCGAACGCCGCCGGACAGGTCCTCAACATCGGCAGCGGCCAGAGCTACACGGTCAAGGAAGTCGCCTCCCATTTGGCCACGGCCCTGGGCAAGACGCACATCGCGCCCGAAACCACCATGCGTGCCCGCACCGGGGACGTGCGCCACTGCTTCGCCGACATCACCCGGGCGCGGGATGTGTTGGGATACCGGCCGCAGGTCGGCATCGAGCAGGGTATGGCCGAACTGGTCGAGTGGCTGGCGGGACAGACGGCCGTCGACCGTGTGGAGGAGGCGCGGCGCGAGCTGGCAACCCATGGGCTGACGCGATGAAGAAGCCCGTCGCGCCAATGCCGGCAGCCCAACCCTCGAGGACAGGGCCCTCGAGGACAGGGCCCTCGAGGACAGGGCAACCGGCCGGACCGGTCCTTGTCACCGGGGGGGCCGGCTTCGTCGGCACCAATGTGGTCGACCGCTTGGCAGGGCAAGGCGTACCGGTGATCCTCTACGATTCGCTGGTGCGTCCCGGCGTTTCGGAAAACCTGGAATGGCTGAAGCGGCGACACGGCAGCCGAATCGACGCCCGGATCGCCGATGTGCGCGACACCGCCCGCCTCGAGCAGGCCGTGCGCGAGGCCCAAACGATCTACCACTTCGCGGCCCAGGTCGCGGTGACGACGAGCCTGGTGGATCCGACGGAGGATTTCGCCGTCAATTGCGCCGCCACCGTCGCGCTCCTGGAGGCGATGCGCCGCACGCCGAAGCCACCGACCCTGGTCTTCACCTCGACCAACAAGGTGTACGGCTCGCTGCCCGACGTGCCGGTCCAAAACGCCGGCCGGCGCTGCGAGCCCGTCGACGCGGACCTGGGGGGCAAGGGCGTCGGCGAGACCTGCCGGATGGACTTCCACAGCCCCTATGGCTGCTCGAAGGGTGCGGCGGATCAGTACGTTCTGGATTACGCCCGCTGCTTCGACCTGCCCACCGTCGTGCTGCGCATGAGCTGCATCTACGGCCCCCACCAGCGTGGGAACGAGGACCAGGGTTGGGTCGCGCATTTCGTCATGCGGGCCCTGGCTGGCGAGCCGATCACCATCTACGGCGATGGGCGGCAGGTCCGCGATGTGCTGTTCGTGGACGACCTGGTGGATCTGATGCTGGTCGCCGGAGCCCCGGGTTCCCCTCTCGTCGGCAAGGCGGTCAATGTCGGTGGCGGCCCGCGCAACGCGGTCAGCCTGCTCGAAGTGGTCGACGCGCTGCAGGATCTGGCGGAGTCGCCGGTCCGGGTACGGTTCGGGGCCGCCCGCCCGGGTGACCAACGCTGGTACGTGTCGGACGTGAGCCGCGTCGCGGCGGTCACGGGCTGGCAACCACGGGTGGGCGTGCGCGAAGGGCTTGCCCGGCTCTGCGCGTGGCTGCGCGAAACCCGCGCCGACCCGGCCCGCCCCCCGCTTGCGAAAGCCATCGCCGTCGGGGGGGCCGCCGAATGAGGGTCGCACTGGTCAATCCACCCTGGAATTTCGACGGCAGCATCTATTTCGGCTGCCGCGACCCGCACCTGCCCATTGAACTCGCTTGTGCGAAGATCCGCCTGGAGGAGGCCGGCCACACGGCGGAAATGTTCGATGCACACCTGTGCGACCTGACATTCGCCGGGTTGCGGGACCAGGTGGCGGCATTCGCGCCGGACATGCTGGTGGTCACCACCGCCCCCACATACCTGTTTTGGCGCTGCGCACCACCCGAACTGCGCATCCCCCGCCAAACGCTCGGCGCGTTGGCGGGCGTGGCGGCACGCACTGTGGCCGTCGGTCCCCATGGCTCCACCACGCCGCGGGCCGCCCTGGCGAAGCTCGGCGTCGATGCGGTCGTTCAGGGCGAGTGCGAGGACATCCTGCCACTCCTGTGCGACAATGACTGGTCGCAGGTGCCATCGATCGCCTACCGGACCCCGGACGGCCCGGTGGTGAACGGAGGGCCGGCGGTCGGCCGCTTCACCGACCTGCCGCCGCTGGCATGGCCGGACGAATGGATCCGGCGCCACCACCACCACCACCACCGGTTCGACGCACCGCCGTCCGGTCCCGGGGCCGAGGTGGAAGCGTCGCGCGGCTGTCCGTACAAGTGCACGTTCTGCGCCAAGGAAAACTTCCGCAACGGTTACCGCCGCCGCCCGCACGAAACGGTTCTGGCGGAGGTGGATCGGCTGATCGGCCAGGGCATCCAGTACATCTACTTCATCGACGAAATCTTCCTGCCCAACCGCCCGCTGCTGGAGGGCCTGGTCGAGCGTGGCGTGACGTTCGGCATCCAAACCCGCATCGACCTGTGGAAGCCGGACCTGCTGGAACTGCTGGGCCGGGCCGGCTGCGTGTCCATTGAGGCCGGCGTTGAAAGCCTGACGGTCGAAGGCCGGGCGGCACTGGACAAGAACTGCAAGATGCAGACGGACGAGTTGGCCGACCGGTTGATCCTCGCCAAACGGCACGTTCCCTTCGTCCAGGCCAATCTGATCGACGCCGGGGGCGATCCCCCCGAACTGGTGGCGGCCTGGCGGGAAAAACTCCTGGCGCAAGGGGTTTGGGCGAACGAGCCGGTGCCGTTGTTCCCCTATCCCGGCTCGCCGGACTACCGCCGCCTCTGGGGCCAGCCCGACGATCAGGCATGGGAGCGCGCCCATGCCCATTACCTGGAGAGCGCCCGCCGTTGGAGCGACATCCAGGACCAGGCCCCGCGCCCGTTGCGGGAGCTGGAGACCTGCTGTGGATGATCCACCGACCAACGGCCCCCCGCCCGCCGTTGCAAACCATCCTCCTGCCGCCCCGCGGGTCGGGCCATGACGGTCCACCGGATCCTCATGACCGCCGATTCGCTGGGCGGAGTCTGGGACTATGCGTTGGAGCTGGCCGCGGGCCTGACGCCCCATGGCATCACGGTGGATCTGGCGGTCATGGGACCGCCGCCTGGCCCGCACCAGCGTGTCGCCGCGGCGACGGTGCCCGGCCTGGTTCTGCACGAGGGGACCTTCCGGCTGGAGTGGATGCCGGATTGCGAGGGGGATCTGGCGCACGCCGCAGACTGGCTGCTGGAGCTTGAACAACGGGTGCGCCCGGATGTGGTCCACGCCAACGGCTACGCCGAGGCCGCCCTGCCCTTTGCGGCGCCGGTGCTGCTTGTCGCCCATTCCGACGTCGCGACCTGGTGGCGGGCCGTCCACGGAAGCGACCCGCCCGCGGAGTGGACGGCCTATCGACACCGGGTTGCCGCCGGGCTGGCCGCCGCGGCGCAGGTGGTGGCGCCGACACGGGCCTATCTGGATGCGGTCTCCGCCGCCTATGGCGCCCCGGCCCGCTCCAATGTGATTCACAACGGCCGCTCCGCACGGCTCTGGCGGCCGCTGGACAAGGAGCCGTTCGTGCTGGCCGTCGGACGGCTTTGGGACGAGGGGAAGAACACGGCCGCGCTCAGCCGCGTCGCCGGTTCCCTCGACTGGCCGGTGGTGGTCGCCGGTCCCTGGCAGGGACCGGATGGGCGTGGACGGCCGCCGGAGGGCCTGCGCTGCCTGGGCCGGCTGGCCCCGGCCGAACTCGCGCAATGGTTCGGCCGGGCCGCCGTGTTCGCCCATCCCGCCCGCTACGAGCCGTTCGGCCTGTCCGTGCTGGAGGCCGCCCTGTCGGGTTGCGCGCTGGTGCTGGGCGATATCCCCACCCTGCGCGAATTGTGGCAGGGGGCAGCCCTCTTCGTCCCGCCGGACGATTCCGATGCCCTTCGGGAAACACTGGCCGGGTTGGGCGAGGACCCGGAGGCGGTATCGGCGCTTTCGAAGGCTGCACGCCACCGCGCCGCGAATTATCCGGCCGCACTCTCGGCAGCCGCCTACGCCCACGCCTACGGTCGCCTGCATGCAGGCGCGGACGCATCGGCCGCACGACACGTCGCGACCGCGGGAATCCTGCCGGAGGTCCAACCGGGAACCTAAGGGACAGCATGCGCCTCGTCTTCTTCGTCCACTCCATCCTGTCCTGCTGGAACCATGGCAACGCCCACTTCCTGAGGGGCGTTGCCCGCGACCTGCTGGCACGTGGCCACGAGGTGCGGCTCTACGAACCGCACGACGGATGGAGCCGCACGAATCTGCTCTCCGAGCAGGGCCATGCCCCGTTGGACGAGATCACCGGCCTGTTCCCGGGACTGGCACCGACGTTCTACGACGCGCAGGCCATCGACCTGGACGAGGCGTTGGACGGGGCGGACGCGGCCCTGGTCCACGAATGGACCGATCCGGCCCTGGTCGCGCGAATCGGCCGGATGCGGGCGGCGGGCCACCCCTGCCGCCTTCTGTTCCACGACACCCACCACCGTGCCGTGACGGCGGCGGACGAAATGTCCCGCTATGATCTGTCGGCCTTCGACGGCGTGCTCGCATTTGGGGCGGCGCTGGCGGAGGTCTACCGGGCACGTGATTGGGGCCGCCGCGTCTGGGTCTGGCACGAGGCCGCCGACACCCGCCTGTTCCGCCCCATACCCGGCCGGGCCACCGAGGGCGATCTGGTCTGGGTGGGGAACTGGGGCGACGACGAGCGCTCGGAGGAATTGCGGCAGTTCCTGATGGCCCCGGTCCGAAGCCTGGGCCTCAAGGCGCGCGTCCACGGTGTGCGCTGGCCCGGGGCCGCGCTGCGGGAACTGGAAGCGGCCGGGATCGACTTCGCCGGCTGGCTCCCGAACCACCGCGTGCCCGATGCCTTTGCACGGCACAGGGTCACCGTGCATGTGCCGCGACGGCCCTATGCCGAGGCTCTGCCGGGCATCCCCACCATCCGGGTTTTCGAGGCACTCGCCTGCGGCATCCCCCTGGTTTCGGCGCCGTGGCGGGATGCCGAAGGGCTGTTCCGACCGGGCACCGACTACCTTGTCGCGCGCAACAGCGACGAGATGACCGCCCATCTGCGCGCCGTCCTGTCCGATCCCGGCCTTGCCGAGAGCTTGGCGACCAATGGCCTTCGGACCATCCGCGCGCGCCACACCTGCGCCCACCGGGTGGACGAGCTGCTGAACGTCCTGTCCGAGGTGGGCGCCCACCCGACCCATGAGCCGGGCGTCCGCCTGGGCTCCGACCTGGCAGCCGACTGATGACAGCACTCAACATCGCCTTCTTCGGATCCAGCCTCGTCTCGGCCTATTGGAACGGGGCGGCCACCTACTACCGCGGCATGCTGAAGAACCTGGCCGCGCGCGGACACCGCATCACCTTCTACGAACCGGACGCCTACGACCGGCAAAAGCACCGCGACATGCCGGATCCGGACTGGGCCCGGGTGGTCGTGTACGCGCCCGACGAGGGCGCCGCCCTGGCCTGCCTGGAAGAGGCCAAGGCGGCGGACGTGCTCGTCAAGGCCAGCGGGGTGGGCGTCCTGGACGCCTTCCTGGAACAGGGGGTTCCCGCCGTGCGCCGCCCGGACGCCCAGGCGATCTTCTGGGATGTTGACGCACCGGCCACGCTCGCGCGCGTCAATGGCGATCCGGACGATCCCTTCCGCAACGAGATCCCCCGCTACGACCGCATCCTCACCTACGGTGGCGGTCCGCCGGTCGTCACCGCGTACAAGGCGTTGGGCGCCCGGAGCTGCGTCCCGGTTTACAACGCGCTCGATCCCGATACCCACCACCCGGTTCCGGTCGATCCGGACTTGGCCGCCGACCTGACGTTCCTTGGCAACCGCCTGCCCGACCGCGAAGCGCGGGTGGAGCAGTTCTTCCTGAACGCGGCGGCCGCCCTGCCCGCCCGGCGCTTCATCCTCGGCGGCGCCGGCTGGGAGGACAAGCCCATCCCGGAAAACGTGCGGCGCCTGGGACACGTGTTCACCGCCGACCACAACCGGCTGAACGTGTCGGCATGCGCGGTGCTGAACATCTGCCGCGAAAGCATGGCCCAGACCGGCTATTCCCCCCCGACCCGCGTGTTCGAGGCGGCCGGCGCCGGTGCCTGCGTGGTGACCGACCATTGGGTCGGGGTGGAACAGTTCTTCGAACCCGGCAGTGAAATCCTGGTCGCCCGGAGCGGGGCCGAGGTGGCCGGGATTGTCGGGGAGCTCGACCCCGCACGCGCCCGGAGCATCGGCGAAGCGGCACGGCGCCGCGCACTCGCCGACCACACCTATGCCCGCCGAGCCGCGCAGGTCGAGGGGCTGTTGACGGGAGTTGCCGCATGAGGATCGTCGTCCTGGGCCTGTCGATCACCTCGTCCTGGGGCAACGGTCACGCCACCACGTGGCGGGCGCTGATCCGGGCATTGTCGGCCCGCGGCCACCGGGTCACGTTCCTGGAGCGCGACCAGCCCTGGTACGCGGACAACCGCGACATGCCGGAACCGCCGTTCTGCCGAACCCACCTCTACGACTCGCTCGGCGGGCTGGAACAGCGCCACGCGCAGGCCGTGGCCTCGGCCGATCTGGTGGTCGTCGGATCGTACGTGCCCGACGGGATCGCGGTGATCGACTGGGTACTGGCCACCGCGCGCGGTCAAGTTGCCTTCTACGACATCGACACGCCGGTCACGCTGGCGAAGCTGGATGCCGGCGGCTGCGGCTATCTCTCGGCGGCGCAGATGCCGCGGTTCGATCTGTACTTTTCCTTCACCGGCGGCCCCACCCTGGACCGTCTGGCCCGGGATTACGGTGTGCGCCGGCCTCGCGCCCTCTACTGCTCCGTCGACCCGGAGATCCACAAGCCGATCCCCGGCCCGTGGACATGGGATCTGGGATATCTCGGCACCTATAGCCCCGACCGGCAGCCCATGCTGGACCGGCTGCTGACCGAACCGGCGCGGCGCCTGCCGGATCGGCGGTTCGCGGTGGCCGGGCCGCAATACCCCGACGACATCCGCTGGCCCGGGAACGTGGAGCACATCGCCCACCTGGGCCCCGATCTGCACCGGTCCTTCTACTGCGCCCAACGGTTCACGTTGAACGTCACGCGCGCGGACATGACGGCGGCCGGCTGGTCGCCCAGCGTCCGCCTGTTCGAGGCCGCCGCGTGCGGGGTGGCGATCCTGAGCGACCGCTGGGAGGGGCTCGACACGCTGTTCACGCCCGACCGGGAAATCCTGATCCGGGACCGGTCGGAGGAGGTCGTCGACCTTCTGCAACGGTTGTCCGATGCGGAGGTGCGGGCGATCGGGGCGCGGGCCCGGGCGCGCATCCTGGCGGCCCACACCTCGGCCCACCGGGCCCAGGAACTGGAACGCCAAGTCGCGGAAAGCGCCGTCAGCCGCCGGGCCGTCCCAGCCTGACCGCACGGGCGGCCCGGCTCGCCTGGGCCACCTCGTCACTGGACAGCCCCTCGCGCACCGCCGGGATCAGGTCGGCCTCGACCCGGCGGGCCGCGGCTTCGAAATCCTGTTCCAGACGGACGAACCGGGCCGCCCAGCCCGGCTCGCCCGAGGGGGCTTCGGACAGGGTCCGCGCCTCCTCGGCCACCGCGGCCATGGCGGCATAGGCCGCCTGGATGTCGGGCGTCAGGCGCCCCGACCGCCGCAGGGGCGGAAGCAGGGCCTGTTCGACCGCCATCCGGTCCGCGTCCAGAATACGGGCCAAGCGTCCGACCTGGTGGGCGGTGCGGGTTATCCCCTCGAGCGGGGCGTTGCCGGCCTCGGCGAAGCATTCGCGGACGGCCTGCATATCGTCGGTGAGAAGTTCGAAGATCGTCGTCATGTCGGGGAAACCCCGGCCCGACGCCCCTGTTCCAACGAGCCCACGGCCTTGCGCGCAGCCGGGCCCCGGACCTATGTTCGAAGCAGCGACGGTTCCCGGAAGGGATCGAAAGGGAACACGGAGGCGGGCGCAACAGCGCGCCGCAAGCCGTGGCTGCCCCCGCAACTGTGATCGGCGAGCCACCTCCGCGAACGGCCACTGGAACTCCGGCGAACGGATCCGGGAAGGCTGGAGGCCGGCAAGGACCCGAGAGCCAGGAGACCTGCCGTCGTCAGCGTCACACATCCGTCGGGCGGGGTGCTCCGGCGGGACGGGAAACCGTCGGCGGTGACGTGACAGTCCGGTTGCTGTCACCGCGGGGCCATATGCTCGTCGTTCATCCTCATCATCCGCTTCGGGCCGCCCATGTCTGAAGGCCGGATCGCGTTCGTCCTCGGTGGGGCACGGTCCGGCAAAAGCCGGCACGGGTTGGCGCTTGCGGAGGCGCTGCCCTCGCACAGGCGTGTGTTCGTGGCGACCGCGCAGGCCCACGACGCCGAAATGGCCGACCGCATCGACCGGCACCGGGCGGAACGGGACGCGAGCTGGACGACCGTCGAAGCGCCGCTCCATCCGGCACAAGCCTTGGCAACGGAGGCGGTGCCCGGGACCGTGGTCGTGGTCGATTGCCTTACCCTTTGGCTGAGCAATCTGATGCTGGCGGAGCGCGACGTCGATGCGGCCGCCGCGGACCTCGTCGCCGCCGCGCAGGCTGCCGGTGGGCCGGTCGTCCTGGTCGCCAATGAGGTCGGGCTGGGCATTGTGCCGGACAATGCGTTGGCACGGCGTTTCCGGGATCATGCCGGGCGGCTCAACCAGCAGGTCGCCGCCATCGCCGACCTGGTCCGGTTCATGGTCGCCGGGCTGCCGATGGATTTGAAACGGCCGGAGTCCGGGCCCTGGTCGGGAGGCGTCCTGTGACACGGGCGTGGCGATCGCCGGGCGCCGCCCCGGCCCGGGCGACCCCTGTCGAGGCGGCCGGCGCGGCGCCGGGAGCCCATGGGGGCAACCTCGTTCCGGATCCGTTTGGCCGCCTCCACGCGAACAGGAGGCCCCCCAGCCAGCCCCCGGCGCGGGGCACGCTGACGGCAGGCGTGGTCTCGGTCATGGTGCATGCGGTTGCGCTGGCCGGCCTGGCCGGGTTCGGCCGGGTGGCGGCCCTTCCGGACTTGCCGGGGAATGGCAACGCGCTCGTCTTCGAGCTGGTGTCCGTTGTGGACGGTCCGGTCGGAGACGCGATGGCCGGACAATCCGGGAAGGGCGAAGACAGGGGCGAGACGGTGGCCGCGGGCCTGAATCCCGCCCCGGCGACCGAAACCGGTCCGGTGGCGGCCGCGGCGCGGACACCGCCTTTGCCCTCTCACGAACCGGTTTCGCTGCCGGCCGAATTGCCGTCCGCCGACGCCATCGCCCCCGAGCCCCCGCATCCGGAGGCCGCACGCCCCGCATCCACGGGGGTTGCCCCCGCCGCTCCGCCGACCACCCGGGCAGCCGCCCCACCCCCGGGGCGGCTGCCCGGCCGGAAACCGGCACCACCGGCGGCGGTCCCCGCCGTCGGGCCGTCCATGGACGCGCGGCCATCGGATCGTGGCGCCCCGGCAATCGAGGGACCGGCCCAGGACAGGATGGTTGACAGAGCGGTTGCGGCAGCGCCCGTTCCGCACCCGGCGGAAACGGGCGTTGGCGCCATGCCGGTCGACGAGACCGCGTCCTGGCAGGGGCTTGGGAACGCCTTGCCGGCCTACCCCGACATGGCGCGGCGCAACGGTCAGGAAGGGCGCATCGTCCTGCTGGTGCGGGTGGACGCCGACGGGACGGTGGCGGACCTGACCGTGCAATCCGGCAGTGGTGTGGCGGCGCTCGACCGGGCGGCAATCCAGACGGTCCGCGGCTGGCGGTTCCGCCCGGCGAAGGTCCGGGGCACCGCGGTCCCATCCGAGGTGGCGGTACCGGTCACGTTCAGGTTGAGGCCGGACGCACGGTGATCAGATGCCGGCGATCAGATGCCGGCCTGGACCAGGTTTTGCGCCATCCGCCGGATTGCCGACACCGCAGTGGCCGCTTCGCCCGGCGACAAGCCGGTCAAGGCCGCCTGGTTGAGGTTTTTGGCGTAGGGTTCAAGGGTTCCGCGCAGGGCGCGCCCCTTGTCGGTGAGGAAGATATTCACCTTACGCCGGTCGTGGGCGTTCCGGACCCGCGTGACCAACCCGGCACGCTCCATACCGTTGAGCGCTGTCACGGTCGTGGGCTCCATCATTCCCACGCGCTGGCTCAATTCGCGTTGGGTGAGCCCGTCCTCCTCCCACAACGCGCACAGGAAGAACCATTGCCCCATGCTGACACCATGGGCGCTGATTCGGGATTGCAGGGCCCGCATATAGGCCCGGTGCGCCTCGCGGACGAGGTATCCGATGACTTCGGTGTCTTCCACCGTGGGACATGCTGCAAGGTCTTGCATAATGTATTTGGCCCAGCCCCCCCTGACCGGTCGCCGCCCCCCGACCGGAGGATGCCGGTGATTGGCGGCGGCGGGGGCCGAATTTGGCCCCGCATTTGGTTCAATTATTTGTTAACGGTTCGAAAAACCCTGTCAAGCATCGACGCATGGTTTTGGAACCCACTGGGTCCGAAAATTACGGTTGCGCGCCCGGCATACATTCGCGCGCAGATACGGAACGGCACTGGTCCCGGGCGGCGGGAGTCCAATGCTCCCGGTGGTCGTTTCCGGCGGGCCGGCCGAAGCCGGCCCGTATTTTCAAGGAACAAGGCAGGGCGGTGCCCCCAAATCCGATGCACGGTGCGAACGGGCGCATCGGTCGGGGCCCCGCCCAAAACCCGGAATGCCCCGCAGGTTGCGCGTCAACGGCCCCAGAGCGACACGCCTTCCTGGGTCAGCACCCGGGCGACAGCGGGGCGCACCTCCATGCGCTTGGCCCACGCCGTCCAATGCGGATACCGGCCAGCCGTATCCAGGCCGATGATGTTTGCCCACCGGAAGAACACGATGAGGAACGCATCGGCGAGCGTATAGACATCCCCCACGGCGAACGGCCGGCCGTCCGCAAAGCGCTTCTCGATGTCGTCGTTGAAGGCGGCAATACGCTCCTTCGCTTCACCCTGGATCACCTCGCCAGCGGCGGTGTCCTTGGTGAACCGCGCCGGGCGCCAGAGGCAGGCGTAGGCGACGTGGAGCGTGTTCGTGAGCCAGAGCAGCAGCTCCAGCGTGCGCACTTCCGTGAGCGATCCCGCTTGCGGGAGGAGGCCGGCGTCCGGCCAGCGCCGTGCAATGTGGAGCAGGATGGCCACGGCTTCCGTCAGGCTCTGGCCTTCCGTCTGGAGCACGGGCACCAAGCCGCGGGCGTGGATGGCGCGATACTCCGGCGTGTGGTTCTCGCCTTTGGCCAGGACGACGGGCACCGGCTCGTAAGCCACACCGGCCTCTTCCAATGCGATGTGCGGCCCCATGGAGCAGGAGCCGGGCGAATAATACAATTTGACCGTCACAGACATTCTCCCCTGAAGCGGATCAGGAGGGATTGTCCGATTGCCCCGCAAAGACTTCGCGCGATAAGGACTCACGGGTAGCGCGAATGGTATTGACGGCTGATGCAGGACGACTGGCTCCCTTCGACACAGGCACTCCGCGCCTTCGTGACAGCCGTAAGGACGGGCAGCTTCGCTCGGGCGGGCGAGGAGCTGCGGCTCACCCACGGTGCGGTGAGCCATCACGTCGCGCAAATTGAGCGATTGGTTGGAACCTGCCTCTTCGATCGCCATCGCCGCGGCGTGTCGCCGACGACGGCAGGCCGACGGCTTGCGGAGCGGTTGGGCCGCTCGCTTCAGGATCTGCACGCGGCACTGGCCGAAGCGCGCCGTGGGAGCCGTCCCGTCCTCACGGTCACGATGACGCCCGCCTTTGCCCAGCGCTGGCTCATGCCGCGCTTGGCCACTTTCCAGGCCGCCCATCCCGACGTCGACCTGCGTATCCGGCCGACGGCCAAGGTCCTCGACCTTGATCTGGACGGGACGGATCTCGCCATCCGGTACGGGCCGGGCGGATGGGAAGGCGTCGAAGCGGTCCATCTGGCCGATGAGATCCTCTTCCCAGTGGCCAGCCCGCACTACCGGGAGGGTCGGCGACCGGAAACCCCCGGCGACCTGTTCGACTGCGCCCTGATACGCAATCCGCGCCAACCCTGGGCCCCGTGGTTCCGCCGTGTGGGCCTGCCCGGCGAGGAACCCTCCTCCGGACCGATCATCGAGGATGCCGGTCTTGCACTCGACTTGGCGGTCCAGGGGCAAGGCATCGCGCTCGCACGGAACATCCTGGCTTCGGCCGATCTGGAGGCCGGCCGCCTCGTGCGGCTGTTCCAGGAGGAGGTCAAGGACGGTTTCGCCTATTACCTCGTCCGCCGGATCGGTGGCCCCGTGCCGCCCGTGGCCGATGCGTTCGCGGATTGGATCCGGGCGGAACTCGGGCCGCCGCCGCGGGAAGCGGCTCCCCGCTGAGGCCGGGACCTCTAGTGGAACGGGCTTCCCTTGCCCATATGGGTGCGGCCGCCAGCCGGTTGCGCCGCAACGCCTTTCCACGGATCCGCCCGATGCGCAATGTCACCGTCGCCGCCACCCAAACGGCCTGCACCTGGGACCGTGCCGCCAACGTCGCCGCGGTTGAGGATCTGGTGCGTGAGGCCGCGTCCAAGGGGGCGCAAATCATTCTGCCGCAGGAGCTGTTCGAGACGCCCTATTTCTGCAAGGACCAGAAGCAGTCCCTGTTCGAATTGGCGGCCCCCCTCGACGGCCATCCCGTGATCGAACGGATGCGGCGTCTGGCGGCGGAGCTTCGGGTCGTGCTGCCCGTCAGCTTCTTCGAACGGGCGAACAACGCCTATTACAATTCGCTCGCCGTCATCGACGCGGACGGGACGGTGCTGGGCGTGTACCGGAAGTCCCACATCCCCGACGGGCCCGGGTACCAGGAGAAATACTACTTCAACCCGGGCGACACCGGTTTCCGCGTGTTCCAGACCCGCTACGCCGTCATCGGGGCAGCCGTGTGCTGGGACCAGTGGTTCCCGGAGTCCGCCCGCGCGATGGCGTTGCAAGGGGCGGAGATCCTCTTCTACCCCACGGCCATCGGCTCGGAACCGCAGGACCCGGATCTGGACAGCCGCGACCACTGGACCCGCGTCATGCAGGGGCATGCGGGTGCCAACCTCATGCCGCTGGTCGCCTCCAACCGGATCGGCACCGAAGAGGGCGACACCTGCGGGATCCGGTTCTACGGGTCGTCCTTCATTGCCGGCCCGCACGGTGAACTGGTCGCCCAGGCGTCCAGGGACGAGCGCGCGGTGCTGACCGCGACGTTCGACCTGGACAGGATCGCGGCGCAGCGCGCGTCCTGGGGCGTGTTCCGCGACCGGCGGCCCGACCTCTACGGTCCGTTGCTGACCCTGGACGGACGCACCCCGGTCGCGTCGCGCTGACGGCCGGGACAAGGGGCAAGGGCCGGCGCTTCCGGCCGGCCCTGTTCCCGAAAGCCCGGCCGCACCGTCAGCGCGAGGCCATCCGCTGAGTCATCTGGCGGATGTCCTGGGTGTGGTTGCGGATGTTGGGCAGCCACTTCGAAGCGAAAGCACGCACCTGTGGGTCCGTGCCGTTGCGGGCCTGGTTCTCGTACAGGGCGACCGCCATCTCGTGGTTCGACAACTGCTGCATCATGAACTGCCGGTCGAAATTGGCGCCGTCGACCTGGCTGAGCTGTGCGGCGATGGCTTGGCGGCCGGCGTCGGGCTGGGTGGGCGGGGTCAGCCCCTTCGAACGGGCGATCTGGACCAGCTCCTGGTTTGCCTGGGTATGTTCGGCCGCAATCCTGCGTCCCAGATCACGGACCACTTGGCTGGAAGCCTGGCGCTGCGCCAACTGGCCCAGCTCCACCTCGGCAAGGCCGCCCTGGGCGGCGTGCATCAGGAAGGCCTGGTCGGCGATGTCCAGGTTCGATGCGCTGGTCATGGTGCCGGTCGTCCGGTTGCCGGGCATCTGGCCCGTCATCCCCTGCCCGGACGTCGTGCCGGTGGCGGCCGTTGTGCCGGTACCCCCGCCACCGCCGGACGACCGGGTACCGGGGAAGCTGAACCCGCCGTCGGCGCAAGCGGAAAGCGTCAGCACCGCGGCAATGGCCGCGCAGGTGCGCAATGACGTCATGGAGGGACCTCCCTTCGCGTGTGGACGTTTCTTAAAACGGCCCAGGCCGGCATTCGTCCCGTTTGCGGGGCGAAGCCTTGGCTTTGGACATAGGCGCGGCCCTCAGGCCAGGGTCGCCGAACCGTGCAGGAAGTAGGTCGCCGTCCGTCCGATGTCCGGGCGCCAACCGAGCGCCTCGAGACGGGCCGCCAGCGCATCGGGCTCGTGGAAAAGCTTCACGATCCGGAACGTCCGCCCGTCGTTCAACCGGCGCTGCTGCACACCATCGGGGTCCGGCATGCGGTGGTCGCGGGCGGTCGAGGTCTCTTCGGGAAGGGAGTCGATGAAGAAGACACGCCCACCCGGCTTCAAGGCCGCCGCCACCGCGTCCCAGAACGGGGCGAAGCGGCCGGGCGGCACATGGCCTAGCCAGAAGCTGAAGAAGACGACGTCGTGGGCCTCGTCCGGACGCCATGCGAACAGGTCGGCCTGCCGGTAATCGGGCGCGGGCAGCCCGGCGTCCGCAAGGCGCCGCGCATTGATGGCCATCACCTCGGGCGAGGCATCGATGCAGGTCAGGCGCGAGGCGTGGCGCGCCAACCGTTCGGTCCACCAGCCGGTGCCGCAGGCGAGTTCCAGCACGGAACCGCGGGGTGCGAACCGGTCGAGTGCCGCTTCCACCTCGGCCACTTCGGCATTCCAGCGTGCCGTTGCCCCAGGTCCCCGGTCGTAGCGGCCCTGCCGCCGCCACCATTCGTCGTACTCGGCAGCGCGGGCGCGATAGTACGCCGCCTGCTCGTCCAGCAACGCCGTCTCCCGAACATCCGCTCCCATCGACCCCGCCCCCACCACGGGTCAACTTCGGACGGATCGTAGGCAACGGACGGGACCCGGTAAACGGCCCCGGTGGCAGTAAGTCCCGCGGCACCCCACCGGGGCGGGGCGCCGCGGCCGGTCGTGCCGTCAGGCCTTGGTCTTCGTGTCGTGTGTGTGATGACGGTCGCGTTCCCCCCCGCCGCCCGACACACGGCTGCGGTCGGGGTTCGTGGGATCACCGGGGGCCGGGTTGCGGTCGTGCTCCTTCAGGGGTTTCGTGGCGTCCTGCTGGCTGCTGCCGGGACCGCCGTGGTGCCGATTGGTTGCCGGATGCTTTGTGCTGGTGGACATGGATCACCGGTCCTGCTGATAGCCCTGGTGGGTGGTGTTCACCTTGCTGTTGCCCTGCTGCCCCTGCTTGTCGACGTTGCCGAGCGGCGCCCCGCGTTCCGACGGGTGCAGGTCGGATGTGTTCTGGGCTTCGGGCGAAGCACCGGGCCCCTTGTCGCTTCGGCCGGCGGGCGGAACGGGCGGGGGATGGTTGGCCATGGTCCAACTCCATCTTTCGGGATCGAACCGGAGGAACAGCACGGCGTGGCGTCGGTTCCGGCGGATCCGCCGCAAGGGAGCGCCCGTCCCCCGCCCCCTCCCCGCTCAACCGCGATTCGGTGCGCCGCCGTGCTCCATCCGGCCGCGGGACCGGAGAAGCAACTGCTCCGCCTTCTGCTTCTGCTCGTCGGTGAGCCTGGCATGGAGCGGTTGGAACGCTTCGGCGAAGTTGGCGTAGTTCTGGGCCATCAACCGGTGGAACGCCTCCATCCGCCGGTAGCGTTGGACCACGTCGGCATCGCCCTGCTGCTGTACGGAGGCCCGCAGATCGCGGCGTTGCGCGGCGTTGCTGCGCAGCGTCTCGGCCACCCTCTCCCACAACGGTGCCTGCTCGGGCGTGATGCCCAGCTCGGTGCGGATGAAGGCGATCCGCGCCTCGACCTGCGATGCGCGGTCACCGAACATGCCGCCCCGCATCGTTTCCCCATGGGTCCCGTTGCCCGGCATCATGGCCGGGGGGCCGGACGGCCTCTCCGACGGTTGCGCAGGAACGCCGCCCGCGATGAGCAGACCGGCGGCACAGGCGGCGGCAAACAGTTTCAAACGCATCTGGCAAACTCCCTGGGCAAGAGCGGGAAATCGTCCCGCCCTGCTGGTACGTCCGGTCGCCCGAAACCCTGCGCGCCCGGATGGCCATCATCGAAGCCCGGTTGGGAGTGGCGGAGCTTGCCTTCGGCGCGCGGGCCGGCTGCAATGCGCCCCGAAATAGGAGATGCGACGGATGAAGTCCGACAACCTGAAGCCCGAGACCCAGACCGCCCAGGCCTTGGGCTGGATCGACGAGCCGACACGGGGCGTGGTCCCGCCATTGCACCCGGCCACCACCTTCATCCGGGATCCGGACAACGCCTACCGGTCCGGACGCGTCTACGGGCGTGCGGACAGCCCCGCCTACGACCAACCCGAAGCCGTGCTGAAAACCCTGGAGGGCGCCGCGGCCGCATTGGTTTTCGGCTCGGGCATGGCGGCCGCGACGGCCGTGTTCCTGGCGCTGGCGCCGGGCGACCATGTGGTGGCACCCCGGATCATGTACTGGTCGCTGCGCAACTGGCTGTCCGGCTTCGCGACGCACTGGGGCCTGCAGGTCGAACTGGTCGATACGCACGACCTGGACGCGTTGCGCGCGGCCATGCGGCCGGGCCGGACCAAACTGGTCTGGCTGGAGACGCCGGCGAACCCGGTTTGGACCGTAACCGACATTGCCGCGGCGGCGGAGATCGCGCATGCGGCCGGCGCCCGGCTGGCGGTCGATTCGACGGTCGCCACGCCGGTCCTGACGCGACCGCTCCAACTCGGGGCCGACATCGTGATGCACGCGGCCACGAAATACCTGAACGGCCACTCCGACGTGGTTGCGGGAGCGCTGGCGACCTCCCGCGACGACGAATTCTGGCAACGGATCCGCACCGTGCGCGCCCAGGCCGGCGGCATCCTGGGACCGTTCGAGGCGTGGCTGCTGGTGCGCGGCATGCGGACCCTGTTCCCGCGGGTGCGGACGGCATGTGCCGCGGCACAGCGCATTGCCGAACATTTCGCCCACCATCCGCGGGTGGAGGCTGTCCTCTACCCCGGCCTGCCCGATTTCCCCGGTCATGCGACCGCGGCCAGGCAGATGTCGGGCGGCTTCGGCGGCATGCTTTCGATTCGGACGAAAGGCGGAGAGGCCGGGGCCGTCGCCACCGCCGCCAACGTGGCCCTTTGGAAACGGGCGACCTCGTTTGGCGGCGTCGAAAGCCTGATCGAGCATCGGGCCTCGGTGGAAGGGGCCGGGACGCAGGCGCCGCCGGACCTTTTGCGCCTGTCGGTCGGCCTCGAGGCTGCCGAGGATTTGATCGCCGACCTCGAACAGGCGCTGGCGAAGGGCGTGGCGGGCGGCCCGGCGGCAATGGCGTCTTGACGGTGCCGATGCCCCTCGTCTTGATCCGGCCCCCCGCATTTCCGCCGTCCACAGACCAGCCGCCGAGTTGATCCCATGACCGCCCCCTCGATCGGAATCGTGATCCCGGCCCGTTACGGCTCCACCCGCTTTCCGGGCAAGCCGCTGGCCCCCGTCCTGGGGGTCAGCCTGATCGAGCGCGTGTGGCGGATCGCCAAGGCGGTGGAGGGGGCGGCCGTGGTCTGCGTCGCCACCGACGACGAGCGGATCGCCCGGTTCGTGGAGGGGTTCGGCGGGCGGGCGGTGATGACCCCGGCCGAGTGCCGGACGGGCAGCGACCGCACCTGGGCCGCGTTGCAGGCATTGCCGGATCTGGATGCGGCGGTGAACGTCCAGGGCGATGCCATCCTGACGCCGCCCTGGGTGGTTCAGGCGTTGGTGGACGTTCTGCGCCGGGATCCCGACAGCCCGATCGTCACCCCCGCGGTCCGGCTGGATGCCGGGCGCCTGGCCGCGTTCGAGGCGTCGAAGGTCGCCACGCCGGCCTCCGGAACCACCGTGGTCTGCCGCAACGACGGGTTCGCGCTGTACTTCTCCAAGCGTGTGCTGCCGTTCCTGCGCAACCCTGGCGCCGAGCCGGCCCCGGTGTTCCGGCACATCGGCCTGTACGGATACCGCCGCGCGGCGCTGGAGCGCTTCGCCGCCCTGCCCACCGGCGTCCTGGAGGCGGCGGAAGGGTTGGAGCAACTGCGCGCCCTGGAGAACGGCATTCCGATCCGCGTGGTCGAGGTGGACTACCGGGGCCGCACCCATTGGTCCATCGACGCGCCCGAGGACGTCCCCGCCGCGGAGGCCATCATCCGGCGCGAGGGGGAACTGGCATGACCGGCTTCGACCTGCTTCTGTTCCGCCACGGCAACACCTTCGGGCCCGGCGATCCGGTCGTCCGTCTGGGCCGGAACGAGGACCTGCCGCTCGTCGCCAGCGGCGAGGCGCAGGCCCGCGCCGCCGCGGACGCGCTGGCGGCCAGGGCGGTGCGGCCGGCCGCCGTCTACACCAGCCCGCTGAAGCGCGCCCGCCGCTTCGCGGAAATCGTGGCCTCCGGCCTCGGCGCCTCCACCCCCGTGGTGGACGAACGGCTCAACGAACTGGACTATGGCGCTTGGTCCGGCCTGACCGACGAGGCCATTTCCGAACGCTTCGGCCGCGACGTGCTCGACGATTGGAACAAGCGCGGGATCTGGCCCGAAGGGGCCGGCTGGGGCGAGGGCGAAGCCGCCGTCACCGCCCGCCTGGGTGCGTTCGCCGCCGATGCGTTGCGGCGCCACGGGCCCGGCGGGACGGTCGTGGCCGTCTCCAGCGCCGGCACCCTGCGGTACGCCCTGGCCGCCCTGGTGCCGGACGAATACACCCATCTGCGCGCGGAGGGCGGGTTGAAGATCGGCACCGGCCGCGCCGTTCGCATGCGCCATGATGGACGGGCATGGGCGCTGGCCGATTGGAACGCCACGCCCGAAACCCTGGGCGAAACCCTGGGCTGAAACACCCGACCACCCGGCACACCGTCCGAAGTAGCTTGACCCCGCCGACTTGGCTAAGGTGCGCCCCTCGCAACAACCAAATCCAAGGGGAGAACAAACCATGGCGGGAACCATCGAAGCGCGGCTGAAGGAGCTGAACATCGAGCTGCCGCAGGCGGCGGCACCGGCCGCGGCCTACGTGCCGTTCAAGATCGTGGGCAAGCAGGTGTGGATCGCCGGTCAGATCCCCATGTGGAACGGCGAGCGCCGCTTCATCGGCAAGGTCGGTGAAACCGTTTCGACCGAGGACGGCTATCAGGCGGCGCGCCTGTGCGGGCTGAACATCCTGGCCCAGTTGAAGGCGGCCTGCGGCGGCGACCTGGACAAGGTGGCGCAGGCGGTGAAGCTGGTCGGTTTCGTGAACTGCCCGCCGTCGTTCGGCGACCACCCCAAGATCATCAACGGCGCGTCCGAACTGATGGTCCAGGTGCTCGGGGACAAGGGATCCCACGCGCGCTCCGCCGTCGGCGTCGGCTCGCTGCCGTTCAATGTGGCGGTCGAGGTCGAAGCGGTGTTCGAACTGGCCTGACGCTTCGGGCACGTCTTGTTCGGGGCGGCGCCGGCCGACATCCGTGGCATCCGATAAGCTGGAAGACCACATGCAGGACCGAGACGGCGCCGCCACGATCAAACTGGTCCCCAACATCGACAAGGTGGCGGCGGACGATTGGGACGCCTGCGCCGGCGCGGACAACCCGTTCGTCTCCCATGCCTTCCTGAAGGCGCTGGAGGAAACGGGCTGCGTCGGCGGGCGGACCGGGTGGACCCCCACCCACATGGTCGCCGAGGGCCCGGACGGCCGGGTCATCGGCGTCGTGCCGCTCTATTTGAAGCAGCATTCCTTTGGCGAGTACGTCTTCGACCACGGCTGGGCGAACGCGTACGAGAGTGCCGGCGGCACCTACTACCCCAAACTCCAGTCCGCGGTTCCGTTCACACCGGTGCCGGGACCGCGCCTCCTGGTACGACCCGGTGCGCCCGAGGAGACGGCGGACATGCTGGCGGCCGGGATCGAAGCCGCGGCCCGCCAGATGGGCGTGTCCTCGGCCCACGTGACCTTCCCGACCGAGGCGGACTGGACCCGGCTCGGCGAAGCCGGCTGGCTGCAACGCACCGGGCAGCAGTTCCACTGGTACAACGACGGCTACGCCGACTTCGACGCGTTCCTGGACGCCCTGAACGCCCGCAAGCGCAAGGCCATCCGGCGCGAGCGCCGTTCCGTGGCCGAGAGCGGGGTCGAACTGTCGATCCTGACCGGCCCCGCGCTGAAGGCCGAGCATTGGGACGCCTTCTACCGCTTTTACGTGGACACCGGCGGCCGCAAATGGGGCTCGCCCTACCTGAACCGGGCCTTCTTCCACAGGCTGGGCGAGGTCATGGGCGACAAGGTGGCCCTGATCATGGGCCGCCTGGACGGGCGCTGGGTCTGCGGTGCCCTGAACCTGATCGGCACCGACACCCTCTACGGCCGGAACTGGGGAGCGGTCGTCCACGTGCCGTTCCTGCATTTCGAGGCCTGCTACTACCTGGCCATCGAGTTCGCCATATCCCGTGGCTTGGCGAAGGTGGAGGCCGGCGCCCAGGGCGAGCACAAGATCCAGCGCGGCTACGTCCCGACCCGGACCTACAGCGCCCACTGGATCCGCGATCCCGGATTCCGCCGGGCGGTGGCGAACTACCTGGAGCGCGAACGGGCCGCCGTCGACGCGGAGATGGAAGCCCTGGCCGAATACGCCCCCTTCCGCCAGGGCGTGCCGACGGAGGAGCGGGAATAAACCCTGGGCCATGGCAACTGGCGGTTTGCACCCGCAGGCGCTTCACCTAAGGTGCGGACAGCCAGCGGAACAGCGACCAACAGCGGGGACACCATGGCGAGGTATATTCTCCACGGACATTTCCTGTCCGGTGCCACCTACAAGGTGGCGCTGATGCTGTCCTTGGCCCAGGCGGACTGGCGGTTCCGGCTGGTCGATCTGCGGGCCGGCGCGCACAAATCGCCGGAGTTCCTGGAGATGAACCGCTTCGGCCAAGTCCCCGCACTGGAAGACGGCGACCTCACACTTTGCCAGTCCGGTGCCATCCTGGAGCATCTGGCGATCCAGACCGGTCGGCTTGGCGGCACCGGCCAAGCCGAGCAGGCCCGTGCCCGCGAATGGATTTTCTGGAGCTTCGACGTGCTGAGCCCCGGCATTTTCCGCAGCCGGGCGATCAACGCCGGCTTCATGAAAGCCGGGGACGAGGTGAAAGCCCACTATCACGCCATGGCCGAGCGGGCGCTCGGCACCCTGGACGCCTGGCTTGCCGGGCGTGGGTGGCTGGGGGGCGGCGATGCCCCGACGATCGCCGACGTGGACGTGGCCGCGGTGCTGCACTATGCCGGCGATGCCGGATTCGATCTGGCCGACCGTCAGGCGCTGAAGTCCCACCTGGACCGGGTGCGGGCATTGCCCGGCTATCTCTCGCCCGACGGCCTTCAAGCCAAGGCGCAGCAAGGCTGATCGCCGGCCGCCTCCGGGCCGGCGATGCGTCGCATGAGCGGCTTCCGTGCGACGCATGAACAAGAAGCGGGTTGGCCGATCCCCCCGCCATGTGGAGGATCGGCCGCGTCGCACATCGGCGATGCACCTCGTACCGGGGGGTCCATGACCGCCAATCCGAACCGCCCCATGACCTCCGGCGAGTGGGCGATGCTTCTGGTTCTGTCGGTGCTGTGGGGCGGCTCGTTCCTGTTCGCCAAGGTGGCGGTGGCCGAGGTGCCGCCCTTCACGGTGGTTCTGGTCCGGGTCGCGCTGGCGGCGGCGGCGCTCTGGCTGGCGTTGCGCGTCACCGGCCATCGGCTGCCGCGTGACCGCGGCGTCTGGGCGGCCTTCTATGGGATGGCGCTCCTGAACAACGTGATCCCGTTCGGCCTGTTCTTCTGGGGCGTGACCCAGATCGGCAGCGGGCTCGCCGCCATCCTCAACGCGACGACGCCATTGTTCGGAGCCATCGCCGCCCATGTCCTGACCCGCGACGAGAAGATCACGCCGAACAGGATGGCGGGGATTCTGGCCGGTCTTTGCGGTGTGGCGGTGATGGTGGGCCCCGCGGCATTGGAGGGGGTCGACGCCGGGGTGGTGGCACAGCTCGCGTGCCTGGGGGGTGCGTTGAGCTACGGCTTCGCCGGGGTGTTCGGCCGGCGGTTCCGCGGCATGGGCATTCCGCCGATGGTGACCGCCGCGGGTCAGGTGACGGCCTCGGTCACGGTCACGCTGCCGCTGGCCATGCTGATCGATCGACCCTGGACGCTGCCGATGCCAAGCGTCGAAGTCATGGGGGCGTTGATCGGTCTGGCCCTGGCCAGCACCGCCCTCGCCTACATCCTGTTCTTCCGCATCCTCGCCACCGCCGGCACCACCAACCTGCTGCTGGTCACCTTCCTGGTTCCGGTGAGCGGCTTGCTTCTCGGCATGTCCCTCCTGGGCGAGGAGCTGGAGGCGCGGCAGGTGGCCGGCATGTCCCTGATCGGCGTCGGGCTGGCCTGCGTGGACGGGCGACCGCTCCGGCGGCTCCGGCGGATGGTGCGGCCGGGATCCCGCACCGCCTAAGGGATTGCAGGGCACGAACAGGCCGCAAGCAACCCGCAACCACGGCCGGGGCGTCGTGTTCTCCGGAAACTGGAACGGCTCGGAGAGCCCCATGCCCGATACCCATACGGTGCGCGCCGCCACCCACGGCATTGTCGAAACCGACATTCCCGCGCGCCTCGACCGGCTGCCCTGGGGGCGCTTTCACACCCTGGTGGTGGCCGCGCTGGGCATCACATGGATCCTGGACGGGTTGGAGGTGACGTTGGCGGGCGCCGTCTCGGGTGCGCTGAAGGAAAGCCCGGCGATGCAATTCACCAACGTCGAAATCGGCATCGCCAGCAGCGCCTATCTGCTCGGGGCGGTTAGCGGAGCCATCTTCTTCGGCTGGCTGACCGACCGGCTCGGACGCAAGAAGCTGTTCTTCCTGACCCTTTTCGTCTACTTGGCCGCGACGGCGGCCACCGCATTTTCCTGGGACGTCTGGAGCTTCGCCTTCTTCCGGTTCCTGACCGGCGCCGGCATCGGCGGCGAGTACACGGCCATCAACTCCACCATCCAGGAACTGGTCCCCGCCCGGGTGCGCGGCTGGACCGACTTGGTGATCAACGGCAGCTTCTGGATAGGGGCAGCGCTCGGGGCGGCCGGGTCGGTCGTGCTGCTGAACCCGGCGGTGCTGGGCATTGACATGGGCTGGCGCGCCGCCTTCTTCATCGGCGCCGTGCTCGGCCTTGTCATCCTCTTCATGCGCATGTGGATTCCGGAAAGCCCGCGATGGCTGATGACCCACGGCCGTGCCGACGAGGCCGAGGCGATCGTCGCCGGCATCGAGGACCGGCTCCGGGCCGAAGGCCATGTGCTGGGGCCCGTGCCGGGCCCGCCGATCCGCCTGCGCTCGCGCAGCCACACGCCCCTGGGCGAGGTCTTCCAAACCCTGTTCGGGCTGCACCGCCGACGCGCCATGGTGGGGCTCGCCCTCATGGCCGCGCAGGCGTTCTTCTACAACGCGATCTTCTTCACCTATGCGCTGGTGCTGACCGACTTCTACGGCGTGCCGGCAGCCAATGTCGGCCTTTACATCCTGCCCTTCGCGGCCGGCAATTTCCTGGGCCCGGTCGTGCTCGGCCGGTTCTTCGACACGCTGGGCCGGCGTGTGATGATCGCCTTCACCTACACGATGTCGGCCGTGCTGCTGGCGGGAACCGGCTGGCTGTTCGCGGAAGGAACACTGTCGGCGCAGGGGCAGACCATCGCCTGGATGGTGGTGTTCTTCTTCGCCTCGGCCGCGGCCAGTTCGGCCTATCTGACCGTCAGCGAGACCTTCCCGCTGGAGATCCGCGCGCTGGCCATCGCCGTGTTCTACGCCGTCGGCACGGGCCTGGGCGGCGTGGCCGGCCCGTGGCTGTTCGGCGCCCTGATCGACACCGGCGAGCGATCCAGCGTGTTCGCCGGCTACCTGTTCGGCAGCGCCCTGATGCTGGGGGCCGCTGTCATTGTCTGGATCTGGGGCGTGAACGCGGAACGCCGCCCGCTGGAGCATGTGGCCCGTCCGCTGGCGGCAGCGGAGTAAAAGAGGAACGGCGTGCGTCCTTGGGGACGCACGCCGTTCCTTAATGCCTACGGCACTGTGACTTATGCCGGGGCCGGCGCAGCCAGATCGCAGGTCACGGACGCAAAGCCGCCGCTGGAGCCGGGCACAATCCAAATGCCCCGGCCGGCGGAGATCTCCAACGGGAACGGCAATGCTTCAATATCAAGTGCCGTATCGGATGCCCGGCAGGCAAGAACCACTGGAGAGGACGAGAAATCCCGAGGGCCATTCGGAGCCGTCGCCCCGACAACCAAGCCGAACAGGGGGCCACCGGAGCTGGAGAGCACAGCCGTCCGTAAAACCGCTCCGTTTACGTTTTCAGCCGGGCTCAGAACGGTCAGCGCCTGATCACCCGCGACAGCCTGCGACGCAAAGTGCGAACCAATCGGTTGAGGGCTCATCGGCACACCCCCTGTTTGAATTTTGCAACCGCCTGGCCGGACGGAGAGCAAATTATGAACCGCACGTTTGGGCGTCAAACTTGCGCGGAAGAGTGGACTTACCGCAGAGACGGTCGGGGAGCCGCCTCAGTATGGGATCTTGCCCTGTTTGGCCGCCCATTCGCCGAAGACGATCCGCGCCTCGTTGGCGAGCATCCAAGCGGCCGGGATGGTGCGGGCGTGCAAGGGCACCGGAATCTCGTGGCAGATGAAGTCATCGAAGCTTGAGGCCGCGTCCAACCGTTGGCCGGCAGACACGATCCGGGACACGCCCGCCCAGTAGGCGGCTGACAGAAGCACCCAGCCATCGCGCTCCACGACGGCGCGAAACGCCCCCCAACTCCCGCAAGCATGTTCACCTGGCTGAGTTTGATCGCCCGGCGGAGAAAAGTCGCGAATCCATGGTCGATCGGAATCCGGCTGTGCTGCGCGTCCGACCATCTCCGTACGGGCGCGGTTTCCCGCGCCCCCCAATAGGCCAAAGAAAAGGGGCGCGGAAACCGCGCCCCTGGGGTAGTCCCCCGGTTCCGTGGTGGATCAGTCCACCATCTCCGGCACCTTTTCCTCTTCGCCACCACGCTCGGGCGTCTCGGGGTATTCGAAGACCAGCTTGTCGCCGTCCGCGAGCGTGATCCGGACAAGACCGCCCTTGGACAGCCTGCCGAACAGGATCTCCTCGGCCAGCGGCTTCTTGATGTGCTCCTGGATGGTGCGGCCCAGCGGGCGGGCACCGTACAGGGGATCGTAGCCCTTCTTGGCCAGCCATTCGCGGGCCTCGTCGGACAGCTCGATCGTCACGCCGCGGTCGGTGAGCTGGGCCTCCAACTGCATGACGAACTTGTCGACCACCCGGCCAATGATCTCCGGGGTCAGGCCGGCGAACTGGATGGTCGCGTCCAGCCGGTTGCGGAATTCCGGCGTGAACATCCGGTTGATCGCCTCCAGATCCTCGCCGGAGCGCGTCTGGCGTTCGAACCCGATGGCGGGCTTGGCCAGATCGGCGGCGCCGGCATTGGTCGTCATGATCAGGATGACGTTGCGGAAGTCGACCGTCTTGCCGTTGTGGTCGGTCAGCCGCCCATTGTCCATGACCTGCAGGAGGATGTTGAACAGGTCCGGGTGCGCCTTCTCGATCTCGTCCAGCAGGAGCACGCAGTGCGGATGCTGGTCGATGGAGTCGGTCAGCAGGCCGCCCTGGTCGAAGCCCACATAGCCCGGCGGCGCGCCGATCAGGCGGCTGACGGAGTGGCGCTCCATGTACTCGGACATGTCGAAGCGGATCAGCTCGACACCGAGCGTCTTCGACAGCTGGCGGGCCACCTCGGTCTTGCCGACGCCGGTGGGGCCGGCGAACAGGTAGTTGCCGATCGGCTTCTCCGGTTCGCGCAGGCCGGCGCGGGCCAGCTTGATGGCCGTGGTCAGGGCCTCGATGGCCTTGTCCTGGCCGAAGACCATCGTCTTCAGGTCGCGCTCCAGGTTCTGGAGCACTTCCTTGTCGTCGCGGCTCATGGACTTCGGCGGGATGCGGGCGATCTTGGCGACCACCGCCTCCACGTCCTTCACCGTGATGGTCTTCTTGCGCTTGTTCTCGGCCACCAGCATCTGCGCGGCGCCGACCTCGTCGATGATGTCGATCGCCTTGTCCGGCAGCTTGCGGTCACCGATGTACTTGGCCGACAGCTCGACCGCCGCCTTGATGGCTTCGCCGGTGTAGCGGATGCGGTGGAACTTCTCGTAGTAGGGCTTCAGGCCATTGAGGATCTTCACCGCATCCTCGATCGAGGGCTCGCCCACGTCGATCTTCTGGAAGCGGCGGACAAGCGCCCGGTCCTTTTCGAAGTAGTTCCGGTACTCCTTGTACGTGGTCGACCCGATGCAGCGCAGCTGGCCCGACGCCAGGGCCGGCTTCAGCAGGTTCGACGCATCCATCGCCCCACCGGACGTGGCGCCCGCACCGATCACGGTGTGGATCTCGTCGATGAACAGAACCGAGCCCTCGTGCTGCTCAAGCTCGGTCAGCACCGCCTTCAGCCGCTCCTCGAAATCGCCGCGGTAGCGGGTTCCGGCAAGCAGCGCCCCCATGTCGAGGGCGAAGATGGTGGCGTTGCGCAGCACCTCCGGCACCTCGCCATGGACGATGCGCCGCGCCAGCCCCTCGGCGATGGCCGTCTTGCCGACGCCGGGGTCGCCCACGTAGAGCGGGTTGTTCTTCGATCGACGGCACAGGATCTGGATGGTGCGCTCGACCTCGCTCTCGCGGCCGATCAGCGGGTCGATCTTGCCGCCGGCGGCCTTCTTGTTGAGGTTGACGCAGTAGGCCTCCAGCGCCTCTGTCCCCTTCTTCACGACCTTCTCCGCCTGTGCATCGTCGTCAGCACCGGATACCCGCTTGGCCTCGCCGCGACCGGGCGCCTTGGCGATACCGTGCGAGATGTAGTTCACCGCGTCGAACCGGGTCATGTCCTGCTCCTGCAGGAAGTAGACCGCGTGACTCTCGCGCTCAGAGAACAAAGCAACCAGCACATTGGCACCGGTCACTTCCTCACGCCCGGAGGACTGCACATGAATGGCGGCGCGTTGCAGAACGCGCTGGAAACCGGCCGTGGGCTTGGCGTCCTCGGTCCGATTGGTGACAAGATTGGACAGCTCGTTGTCGAGGTAATCCGTCAGACTGGCGCGGATCCGGTCGAGATCCACCCCGCACGCGCGCAGAACCGCGACGGCATCCTGGTCCTCGGTCAGAGCGAGTAACAGGTGTTCGAGCGTCGCGTATTCGTGCCGGCGCTGGTTCGCGTAATGGAGGGCCCGGTGCAGGGATTGCTCAAGGTTCCGCGACAGCATTCGTGAACGGCTCCTGGGTTCAAGCCTTTGGGGGTGCCTTGCGCCGGACCAAGGCTATTCCTTTTCCAGCGTACACTGCAAAGGATGTTGATGCTGGCGGGCGAAATCCATGACCTGCGTCACTTTCGTCTCCGCGACTTCGTAAGTGTACACGCCGCAGATGCCAACGCCGCGTCTGTGCACATGCAGCATAATCTTTGTCGCCTCATCACGGTTCTTTTGGAAGAACCGCTCGAGGACATGAACAACGAACTCCATCGGAGTGTAGTCGTCGTTCAACATCAAAACCTTGTACATCGACGGCTTCTTGGTCTTCGGCTTGGCCTTGACCACGACGCCCGTATTCGGGCCTTCATCGCCGTGCTTATCGAAATCGGACATGGTGAAATCTGCAAGGGACAACAACGGCGCGCCAATCATATGAGATGAGGACGCGGGCAAAAAAGACCCTAAGCCGTGACGGTAAATGGACATCGAATGCGGCCGATCCAAAAATACAACGACCCGGCGGGTTAACCCGTCGGGTCGTCGCGCGTCACGTGCAGCCTACCCCACCAAAGCCGGCATTCCCCGGACGCATCAGGCCACCTGCGGCCGCACCGTGCGCTGCATCGCCGCACGTAGGTGCTCCTGCAACGGCTCCAGCGCTTCGTCCGCCGCCTTCAAGGACAACTCGGACAGCTTGGTCGTTTCGGCGATCAAGCTGTCGAAGCTGGTCCGTGCGAACGCGCTCTGGACTTCCGCGACATCGCCCAGCGTACGCGCGCCGAGCAGGGCCTTGCCGGCGGACACGCTCATGTCCGTCAGTGCCTGGGTATAGGCAAACACCGCCCGGCCCATCTCGTCGTAGGTCCGGGCGAACACGCCGGACGCCTGGGCCACCGCGTCCAGCGCCTTCCTGTTCATACGGACGACCTCGTCATACCCGCCCGGGAAGGCGACTCCGGCCTTCTCCGCCGGGTCCTTCGCAGCGGAAACCCCGTCCGAAACCTTGCCGCCGGCATGGCCGGCCAGATCGTCGATCGTCTTATTGGTCGGCTTGCGTGTCACGTCGGATCCCCTGTGTTGACGCGGCGGTGCTCGGGATGGAACCAAACTTATTTTGCTGCGCCGCAGCATTTTTTATATGGAAACCAAAGTCAGCAGCGCAATACCACCTTTGTGCACCGCACAATTCCCGATACCTGTGCGGCACCCACGTCGCCCAGGTATCAAAGCTCCACCCCGGCGTCCGCCCACTCCTGCGGTGCGGGCCCGACAGCCCCCGTTTCGACGAAGCGGTCGGATGGATAGTCGTAGGCGGTCAGAAAATACCGCCCCTGCCAGCATCCGCTGACCAGCCAGTAGTAGCCGCCGGCGGGCAGCCGCGCGCCGGGTGGCGGGGCCTTGAAGCCGCTGGTCCGGGCAATCCGGTTCACCAGCAGCGCGAACTGCCCTGGACTGAGTCGCACCACCGAGTCCGCGGCCCGCGTCGCCCGCCGCACGTCCCGCGGGCCGGGCACGTCCAACTCGCCCGCTCGGATCAGCCGGGTTTCCACCCAGGCCCCTCCGCGGTCGCCGACCACTTCGAACGACCGCAATCTATGGATGTGTTCCGCATTCTGGATCAGACGGAACCGGTCTTCGGCTCCAGGTCGGCATCCCGCCCGGATATCATCGCCAACCACGAACCGCGCCCACGCCGGGTTCGGCGCCCTTGGCACCTCCACGCTGGGCCCCGCGGCCCCGCAGGCGGCGAGAACCAGTGCGAGGGTGGTGATCAAATGGGGCCGGGTCCGCATGGAAAGGATTCATGCACCATTCAGTGCGCACATTCGAGGGGCGCAAGGACCCTCCCTCTTTAGGGCGCACGCCAAGTCCAGCCTTAGGCGATCCGTACTAGACACTGATTCCACTGATGAATAGTCTGCCGGTGAAGGATTCGCCGCAAATGCGTGGTTCCGTTGGGGGACGATCCCGTATGACTGAAAGGGCCATGCCCGACCTCGGCCGCGCATTGGGTCGCGCCATAGTCGTCGCCCTCGTTGCATTAACCCTGGCGCCCCTGGCCGCGACGGAAGCGCATGCCGCCCGTAAGCGCGAACGGACCGCCGCCCCACCCACACCGCGGCGGGCGGAGTTCGTGATGGAGGCCGAGTCCGGCCGTGTCCTGCATGCCCTCAACGAGGACGTGCTGAACTACCCGGCCTCCCTCACCAAGATGATGACCTTGTACCTGACGTTCGATGCATTGAACGCGGGACGCCTTCGTCTGGACCAGCAGATCCCCGTGTCGGCGTTCGCCGCCAGCATGCCGCCGACCAAGATCGGCCTGCCGCCCGGCGCGACGATCGAGGTCGAATCCGCGATCCTGGCGCTGGTCACCAAATCAGCGAACGATATGGCTGTCGTCCTCGCGGAGGCGATTGGCGGAACGGAGGCCGAATTCGCGCGCCTGATGACCCAGCGCGCGCACCAGATCGGCATGACCAGCACCACCTTCCGCAACGCGTCCGGCCTGCCCGACCCCGAGCAGAAGTCCACAGCCCGCGACCTCGCCACGCTTGGCCGGGCGCTCATCTACAGCCATGGGCGCTACTATCACTATTTCGGCCGGACCGAGTTCAGCTACCGCGGCGTGGTGCACGCCAACCACAACCGCCTGATGCGCCGGTTCGACGGCATGGACGGTATCAAGACCGGGTTCATCCGGGCCTCGGGGTTCAACCTGGTCGCTTCGGCCGCGCGGGACGGGCGCCGTCTGATCGGGGTTGTGATGGGCGGGGAGTCCGCCGTCGCACGCGACAACCGGATGGCAAACATCATGGAAGCGGCCTTCGACCGCCGCACACCACAAGACGCGCCGCCGAGCATCGCCCGCCCGTCCCCCATCCCGACGGTCCCGACGGCCAACGCCGCAACGGGTGCGGCCCAGACCCGGACCGCAGCCCCCGCCCGCACGCCGGGCAAACCCCAGGCGAACACACCGCCGAAGCGGCCGGCGGCGCAACCCGCCCAGGGGACAACGGGCGGCACCACGGGCCGCAAGCCGCAGCAGGCCACGTCGGGCGGCACGGTGGCGGCGGCGGCCCCCGCCGGGACCAGCGGCATCGACCATTTGGCCCGCCAGGTTCAGGAAGGCGACGCCGGTTCGGACTGGGCCATCCAGGTCGGCTCCTTCTCGACCCAGCTCGCCGGCCGCAAGGCGGCAGATGCCGCCGCGCATCGCCTGGCCGGCCTGTTGGGCGATACCGAACCATCGGTGGTCGCCGTCAAGACGGGCAAGGGAACCACCTACCGGGCCCGTCTCGTTGGCGTGGACGAACGTACCGCCCGCCAAGCCTGCCAGCAGTTGTCCAAGGCCGGCCAAGCCTGTGTGACCATTCCGCCCCGCAGCCCGGGTCTGTGAGCAGTCCGGACCTCTGACAAGCCGCGCGCCCGTGCCCGGCGGGATTTGGCCTACACGTCCGGGGTGAGCCGCGCCCTGGGAAACCTGTAGAGGCCGTTCCCGCCAAGCAGGACGGCCTCGTACCCATGGGGGAACAGGCGTTCCACCGTGGGGTCTCGCACATTCAAGCCGCCTGCAAAGGCCCCGAAGGCGGGCAGCAACAGCCGGACGCCGTCCGTCACGAAGCAACGGCACCGCAGGCGCCGCAGCCGTGTCCGCACGGCGCCGACCGGATGGTAGTGGCCGGACACCTCGCCCGGAACGGGCTCCGCGGCGGCTTCGTGCCGAAACGTCAGAGGCCCGAGGCGAAACTCCCGCGCCACACGCCCCCCCCATGTGTCGGGCGGGCGGGGATCGTGGTTGCCCACGACCCAGATCCAATCGCACATGCTGGTCATCTGCCCGATCCGCACCCCATCCCCAGGCAGCACGCGGCCTTCCGCTGCCGGATCGTGGAAACTGTCGCCCAGGCAGACCAGGGTTTCGGGCGCATATCGGGCCACCACCTCGGCCAGAAGGTCGAGGGTACGGGCCGTGTCATAGGGGGGCAGCAGGCAGCCGCGGGCCGCCAGACCGGACCCTTTTTCGAAATGCAGGTCCGCGACCACAAGCGTCTTCCGCTCCGCCCAGAACAGTGCCCCGGACAAGTCGGCCGCAAGTAGCGCGCCATTCAGTGTCAACGTAACTGCAGTCATCTGAAAGCACGGGTCCACGGGTATTCACGATCCGTCCAAGCCCGAGATTGGATGTTCAACCTGGCGGCGCAATCCGGTGCACGGAATCGCCTTGACATCCCACCCGCCACCGTCAAAAAACCCAACCACACCGCCTTCCGTATACAAAATCATCAACCCGCGACGCATCCACCGACAGGGCGGGCGGCACAAACAAACTCCGACACGGGCTTGCATTAGCTAGAAGTGTTTTGCCTGCGCGACGTTTGGACACCATCGACGAGACACCTGAGTGCTGCAAATCCCTATTGCCGACCCGACGAAATCGTATACAAGTGAACTGCAACCCTTGCGGTTGAAGGCAGAGGCCGTGACGACGAAAGGTGCCCTGATGAAGACAATGCTCGGTCCGGCCCACACGATTTCCCGGCGGGGCGAGGGTCCAAATCCCATCGACATCCATGTCGGCCAGCGGCTTCGCCTGCGGCGCACGCTCCTTGGCCTCAGCCAGGAGAAGCTGGGCGAAGCCATCGGCATCACCTTCCAGCAGTTGCAGAAGTACGAGCGCGGCGCCAACCGCATCAGTGCGTCACGGCTGTTCAACCTGTCCCAAGTCCTGGGCGTGCAGGTCAGCTACTTCTTCGAGGATCTGCCCCCGCCAGCCGAAATGCATGTGGTCATCGAAGGCGACACCCCCGAAGCCCACGAGGTGGAGGCAATGGCACGCCGCGAGACGTTGGAACTGGTGCGCGCCTACTACCGGATCACCGACCCGGCCGTCCGCCGGCGGACGTTCGAGCTGCTGAAGGCCTTGGGCGGCGAAACGCCGGTCGACGCGGCCGCCTGACCCGTCCCCCGGCCGGTTTCCAGCGCGGACACGGGCACGGGTTGGCGGCGGCAGCGCGGCTCATCTATCATACCGGGCAAGGGTGGGCCGACCCGGCCGCCGCACCTGGACAGTTCCATGCAGAAGACCATGCCGAAAGGCGACCGCCGCGTGCGCCCCCGTCTTAGCGACGACAAGACCAGCGAACTGGCGGACATGTTCCGCCTGATGAGCGATCCCAGCCGTCTGCGAATCATCCTGGCCTGCCTGGACGAACCCGCCTCGGTCGGAGACATGGCGCAGGAATTGGGCTTGTCGGCCTCGCTGGTCAGCCACCACCTGCGGCTATTGCGGGCCGGGCGTCTGATCCAAGCGGAACGCCGCGGCAACCGGGTCTTCTACCTGATCACCGACGAGCATATCCGGCGCACGCTTTCCGACATGGCCGACCATGTGGCGGAAAGCGGGGACGAGGTGGAGTGAACGACCCGGACGGCGCGAACGGTCGCGCATCCGTGGCCATGGTCGATCCAGCACTTATCCACGGTGCCGACGGCATCCCCAGCCCCGTTTGCCCCTGCCCCGTTTGCGGCGGCCGGCTCGAATCCTGGGCCCCGGGCTGGTCCCGTTGCCGAAACTGCGGCTTGCGCGCAGCCGATGATCCGGGGGACGGAGCTGCACGGACAACCTCCGCCTTGTCCGATCCCGCTTTCGCACGGGATCCCGCCGCCTGGGCGGCCGCCCTGGCGGCGGCGACGCCACCGGGCGGAATGGCAGTCGTGGAAACCGCCGATGCCGGGCACTGGCGCCGCCCGGCATTGCCGCCACCGGGCGCCCACTTCGCCTTCACCGCCAAGAGCCTGACCTGGCTGATGGAGCGGCACGGAATGCGGGTGGCCAGCCGCCGCCTGCGCTGGCGACCGGTTCTGCGCGTCGTCCTCCGCCGGTCGATCTGAGCGTGAGCGCCCGTTCCAGGAAAGGTTCGCGATGACAAACTCCCCGACACCGGTCGCGACTGGCTGCGTGTGCGCCATCGCCCCGGGCTGCGTCATGCCCTCCCTCCCGCGCGTGGATTGGGCGCATCGATGACGGATGCCAACCAGGACGCACCGGAGCCTCTTGGAGCCACCGGCTATCTCGCCCCCGAAGGGTTCGTCGACGAGTTGGTCGCGGAACTCGGCGAGGTGTCGTCGGTGCACGGCCGGCTGGTGTTCGCGCCGGGCCCGCCGCGACCGGCGGCGTGGTGCCACAACATCTGGATCGACCCGGTGCGGATTCCCATTGCCTCGATCAAGGACGGCGCGCGGCGGCTGAAGGCGATCCAGCGGAACTGGTGGCCCTACGCGGCGGGGCATTTCCGGCGGACGGAGCTGATCCAGGCCCAGTTGCCCCATGTTTCCGCCAAGCCGATTGTCTTCCCGCAGCCGCTGCCCACGGCCCCGCTCGGGTCCTGGACCCTGCTGGATCCCGACACGATGGTCGCTTCGGCGTGCTGCACCAGCCCCTGGCCCAATGGGGAACCCCAGTTCGTCGAGGACAGGCAGGCCCCCCCGAACCGGGCCTACCTGAAGCTCTGGGAAGCCTTCTCGGTCACCGGCCGTTGGCCCCGGCCGGGAGAACGGTGCCTGGACATGGGCGCATCACCCGGCGGCTGGACATGGGTCCTGGCGTCGTTGGGGGCCGATGTCACGGCCGTGGACAAGGCCCCCCTCGATCCGCGCATCGCGGCCATGCCCAACGTCCGCGTCCGTCAGGAAAGCGCGTTCGGTCTGGACCCGCACGACGTGGGTTTGGTGGATTGGCTCTGCTGGGATGTCATCTGCTACCCGCAGCGGCTCCGGCAGTTGCTGGACCGCTGGTTGGCCGCGGACACCGTCCGGAATCTCATCTGCACCATCAAATTCCAGGGGCCGACCGACCCGGCGGTTGTGCGGGACTTCCAGCAGATACCCGGCTCGACCGTCCGGCACCTGTCCCAGAACAAGCATGAACTGACCTGGATGCGGCTCACGGAATAGGTCACCCCGCCGCCCCTGCTTCCGCCGGACCGGCCAGCGCACCGCCGCGGGCACGGTGGGCCCGTTTCATGGCAAGGTCGATGGCCGGGCGCATGGCAAGCGCGGCGTCCCGCCCAAGGCGGATCAACTCCTCGGACTGATCGAAATCGAGCATGCCGACGTGCCCGATGGGCGGCGCGATCACCACGTCCGCCGGCTCGCCGGCAAGGCGCGAGCGGGTGATCCGGTCCTGCATGATGTCGACGGCGCCGGCCAGTGCCTCGACCACATTCGGCACGGGGCTTTTCGGCTTGACGAACTGCTGGGCCAAGGCCCTGGTGGTCTCGCCGAGCCTCAGTCCGAATTGGGCCAACGGATTCTCGGGCACCTGGATGCGGCGGGGTTGGGCATGGCGGGTCAGCCGTGGCAGGCCCGGCATGTCTCCGTTGAGGTTCACCGCGATCACGAGATCGGCCCCCATGGCGCGCGCCAGGGACACCGGAACGGGGTTGACAAGCGCCCCGTCCACCAGCCAGCGGCCCTCGTGCAGCACCGACGGGATCAATCCGGGAATTGCGACGGAGGCATGAATGCCATGGAGCATCGGCCCTTCCCGGATCCAGACCTCGCGGCCCGTCGCAAGCTCCGTCGCCACGACGCCGAAGGGCTTTCGCAGCTGCTCCATGGGGACGTCGGTCACCTCGTTCCGGAATCGCTCGAAGGCCTTTTCGACAGTCACCAGCCCCCCCTTGGAGAAGGTGACGTCCAGCAATGACAGGACACCGAACAAGCCGATGGATTTCGCCCAGGCTTGCAAGGGGTCCAACTGCCCGGTTAACCAGGCGCCGCCCACCAGGGCACCGACGGATGTGCCGCAGACGATGTCCGGTTCGATACCGGCCTCCTGCAAGACCTGAAGAACCCCGACATGCGCCCAGCCGCGTGCGGCGCCGCTTCCTAGAACCAACCCGATCTTCATGCCGCCACCCCTTCGTGGAGGCATCCGTTATGGCGTGAACGCCCCCGCCGGGGAAAGGGGCGTGCCCATACGTCACGCCGGTTGGGCAAGGAAGCAGGGTCCCAGGTCGAAGCCACCTCACCCGGAAGGCCCGAAATGCGCAGTCCGGGCCGACAACGGAACAAAACAGGCATGCACAGCCTGCCGCAGCATGCGGACCCGAGGAACATAAGAAGAATATCCAGTGAACCGAAGCGGCCCGACTCGGGGCCAGGAATTCACCCGACAGCGGCTTGCCGGATCGCGGACGAGCCCCCACCTCGAAGATCAGGGGGAAGATCATGGGACGGACGGCATCACGGCTGATCGCGGCGTGCACCGTACTGGCCAGCCTTGTTTGGACGCCCCCTCCGGCGACCGCTCAAGCACAGCCGGGCGGACAGGCTCCGTCCATCGGCGGACCGCCGCCTGTGGTTCGACCGCCACGCCACCCGATCCCCCCCTCGCGGTTGCCGCCCACCACTCCCCTGCCCGACCGACCGCCGGCGCTGGAACGCCAGAAGACACTGAACGATCGGCAGGATCTGCAAGGCGCCATACGCCAGTACGAGCAGTTGGAGCGCATGGGGGACGCGTCGGTCGAGGACCGTCGCAGGAGGCGCGAGATGCAAGGGGATCTCGACCGCGTGGACCGTGCATTGGGCCGTTGACCTCCGGTCACCGGCCGGGCTGCGGCGGGTTGGAACCATCCCCGGCCACGCCCGTTCCCGCGGCATGGACATACTGCGCATCCTGTTGGCGATCCTGCTGCCACCCGTTGGCGTGTTCCTTCAGGTCGGGCTCGGCCTGCATTTCTGGATCAATATTCTGCTGACACTGCTCGGCTACATTCCCGGCATCATTCACGCGCTCTGGGTCATCGTGCGGAAATGACCGCATGATGCGTGACCAGACCCCCGAGGCGGCCCGCCTGATGCGTCTGGTCCGTTTGGCGGACCTGATGGACAGCCGCTGGCGCATCCCCCTGACACGGATGCGCATAGGGCTGGACAGCGTGATCGGGTGGGTTCCCGTCGTCGGCGACATGACCGGCGCCGCAGTGGGCGCCTGGATCCTCCTGGAGGCGGCCCGCATGGGCGCGCCGCCCCTGTTGCTCGCCCGCATGGCGGCCAACCTGGGCATCGATTGGGCGGTGGGCACCGTCCCGGTCCTGGGCGACCTGTTCGACATGGTTTTCAAATCGAACCGTCGCAACCTGCGCCTGCTGAGCGAACACTTCCTGAATGCCAAACGCTGACGCCGGCCTCTGACCAGGCAGATTCACCCGACCAACTCGGCAAACGCTGCCGCTCCGGCGGGGCCGCCGGCCTTAAGTTCTTGATTCAAAGACGCCGCCCCTTGGCACACGAATTGCTTGACCGAACGCCGGATAGGTCGGGCCACACCCGGCCGCTTGTCAGCTCGCTCCGTCGTGCCGCCCGTAGGGAGTACGGTCATGGTTATCAACTCGATCAACACCAACTCCGGCGCGATGATCGCGCTGCAAACGCTCAACCGCACCAATGCCGAGCTGCTCGCGGCGCAGAAGCGGGTGAGCACGGGTTACAGGGTGAACGACGCGGTGGACGACGGCTCGGCTTTCGCCGTGGCCCAAGGCCTGCGGTCCAACATCGCCTCGTTGGGGGCGGTCAACCAGCAGCTGAACGTGGCCAAAGGCGTCGTTAGCATCGCATTGGACGCCGCCACCAAAATCTCCGACACCTTGATCAAGGTCCGCGAGACCCTGACCAAGCTGGCAGACGGCAACCTGTCCAGTACACAACGTTCACAATACAACGCAGACGCCCGCCGCCTGCGCGCTGAAATCTCGAACTTCCTGAAGAATGCAGTCTTCAACGGCGTAAGCCTCCTGAATTCGGGGGCCAGCGACCGCGCGGTTATTTCGAACGTCAATGGTGAACTCTACACCATCAAGGCGCGCCCGATCGCCCAGAGCTCGCTCACGGCCGCGATCCTGGCAACGAACGCGGCGCTGAGCCAAGCGAGCGCCGCCGCGCTGATCCGCGCGACCGGCCAGTTCAGCAGGCTTGAGCTGGACGTCCTGCGCAAGCTGAACGAGCTCGGCGGGGACAGCCGCCGGATCAACAACCAGATCAACTTCAACTCCGTCATCATGAAGGCCACCGAAGAGGCGATGGGCGCGATGATTGACGCCGATCTGGCCAAGGACAGCGCACGCGTGCAGGCCTTGCAGATCAAGCAGCAGCTCGCGACCCAAACGCTGGGTGTCGCCAATCAGGCGCCGCAGGTTCTGCTGGGCCTGTTCCGCTAGCCGCGGGCAAGCCCAAACGGGCAGGCGCGATCCGGTCGAAAGGTCGAAGACGCGCCAAGGGACGGAGCGAAAAAGTCGAAGCGCCGCCGCAACCCGGGGAACCGGACTGCGGCGGCGCTTCGTGCTATCCGCCACACGGATTGTTCCCTATGCCCGCCTTTCAGGCACAACTCCCTTGAGGGAAAGTTCCAACCGGAGGGAACCGCCCGGCCGGTCAACTTGCTCTCACGGACAAATACAGGGGCGTGGCTTGATCCACGGGACCCGGCGGCGCTCCTGCTCCAGTCCGGCGACCGGCAGACACGTGCAAGGAGGCTCCCGGTGATCACCCTGTACGCATTCGCCACGCCCAATGGGCATAAGGCGTCGATCATGCTGGAGGAAGCCGGGCTGGCGTATCAGGTGCGGCGGCTCGAACTGCCCAGCGGCGACCACCTGACCAACGCGTACGGCAAGGTGAGCCCCATCCACAAGATTCCCGCCATCCTCGATGACATCGACGGCAGCTCCCACCGCGTGTTCGGATCCGGGGCCATCCTCCTCCATCTCGCCGTGAAGACAGGGAAGCTGCTGCCCCCCCGGGGTGTCGAGCGGGCGGAATCATTTTCCTGGTTGGAGTTCGGGGTCAGCGATCTCGGGCCGACAGCGGTCGATCTGTTCCGTTTCACCGTCCGAGCGCCGGAGAAGCTCCCCTACGCGATCGACCTGTTCAAGGCCGAGTTCAAACGCTGCACCGACGCAATGGAAGAACGCTTGGCCGAGACGGCGTTCCTGTCCGGCCTCGATTACACCATCGCCGATATCGCCTGCTTCCCGTTCATCGCCGTCGCCGTCGCGCGCCCCGGCTTTTTCGATGGCTATCCGGCGTTGCAACGGTGGCACAACACGATCGCTGCCCGCCCCGCCGTCCAGCGCGGGATCCAGGCCCTGGCCTGATCCCGCGCCGAAGGATGATTTCCGGCGGAACCGGTTCCCGGCCGGTCAGCGCACCCCCGATGCCAACGCCTGGGCCCGGATTTCGGACAGTGTCGCCCGGGTCGTCAACTGCTCGGGATCCATCCGCAACTCCAAGACCGCCGTGCGGCCGGAGGCGACCGCCTCCTCGAAGGCGGGGGCGAAATCGGCCGTCCGTTCGACCGGGATCCCGACCGCCCCGTAGCTGCGGGCGAGCGCCGCGAAGTCGGGATTGGTCAGGTCCGTCCCGCTGACGCGACCCGGATAGCGCTTCTCCTGGTGCATGCGGATTGTCCCGTACATGCCGTTGTTGAACAGCAGGATCACGGGTTTCGCGCCATGGTGCACGGCCGTCGCCAGTTCCTGGCCGCTCATCAGGAAACCGCCGTCACCCACGTTGGCGACCACCAAGGCGTCGGGCCGTGCAAGGCTGGCGGCCACGGCCGCGGGCACCCCGTACCCCATGGCGCCGCTGGTCGGTGCCAACTGCCGGCCAGGGCGGCGATAGCCGAGGAAACGGTGGCTCCAGCCGCTGAAATTGCCCGCATCCGACGTGACGATGGCACCCGCTGGCAGCCGGTCGCGCAGCCACCCGAAGCATGCTCCCAGATCCAACGCGCCAGACCAGGGCGCGGGCTTCAGCCACGCCTCGTAATCGGCGCGCGCCGAAGCCGACCAGTCGGCCCAGGCCGGCTCGCCCGCCGGCGGCGGCAGATCCTTGAGCGCCGCCGCCATCGCAGCCTGCCCGGCCTGGATGCCAAGGGCCGGGCGGTACACCCGGCCGATCTCCTCCGCCGAGGGATGGGCGTGGATCAGGACGGGACCGGGCTCGGGCGGGTCGACCAGCGTGTAGCCTTGGGTGGTGATTTCGCCGAGTCTGGCGCCGACGACCAGGATCAAGTCGCACGCGGCAAAGCGTTTCACCAGGGCGGGGTTGGTCGACGTCCCCAGATCACCCACGTAGCTGGGGCTGCGGTTGTCCATCACGTCCTGCCGACGGAACGAGACGGCCACCGGCAGGCGCCACGCCTCGGCGAAGGCCCGCAGGTCGGCGGAGGCCTGATCGGTCCACCCGCTTCCGCCGGCCAACACCATGGGCCGCTTCGCCTGCGCGAGGAGAGCGGACAACCGAGCCATGTCGGTGGCACCGGGATGGGCCTGGACGGCGGCGTACCGGCCGGTGTCGCTCACCGTTGCCGTCTCGCACAGCATGTCCTCGGGAAGGGCCAGCACCACCGGGCCGGGCCGACCGGACACGGCCGTATGAAAGGCACGGGCGACGAACTCGGGCAGGCGCGCGGGATCATCGACCTGGGCGGCCCATTTCGCGACCGGCGCGAACATGCGGCGGTAGTCGATCTCCTGGAAGGCTTCGCGCTCGGTCTGGTCGCGCGCCACCTGGCCCACGAACAGGACCATGGGCGTGGAGTCCTGCATGGCCGTGTGTACACCGATCGACGCGTTGCACGCGCCGGGCCCGCGGGTGACGAAGCATACGCCGGGTGTGTGCGTAAGCTTTCCATGCGCCTCGGCCATGAAGGCGGCGCCGCCTTCCTGCCGGCAGGTCACCAGCGCGATTTCGGGATGGTCGAGGAACGCGTCCAGGGCCTCGAGATAGCTCTCCCCCGCGACGGAAAAGACACGCTCCACGCCATGGACGGCCAGTGCATCCACGAGGATCCGGCCGCCGGTACGGGGGCCGTGGGGCGACGACATGATGATCGGCCTCCTTGCCGAGGGAAAAAATCCGCGGCAATGATAGTCATAGCTCGGTCGTGTTGCCATGCACGATCGGCTGGAACAGGAAGGCCGGTTGACGGCCCAAACGAACAGGGGAAATAAAAATGCTTCACCGTCTTCCGGCCTTGGCGGCCGCGGGCGGCGTGGCGTTGGCGGGCGCATTCGCGCCGTTGCCGGCCACCGCCCAACAGGCCAAGGACACGCTGACCATTGGGCTGTCGCAGTTTCCGTCGAACCTGCACCCGAACATCGAGAGCATGGTGGCGAAGAGCTGGGTCCTGTACACCAGCCATCGGCCGCTCACGACGTTCGATCCGGATTGGAACCTCATCTGCGTCCTGTGCGAGGAGCTCCCCGACCTGGCGAAGGGCACCGCCGAGGAGTTCACGACCGCCGAGGGCAAGCGGTCGATCCGCGTGACCTTCAAGCTGCGCGAGGGCCTGAAGTGGGGTGACGGCACCCCGGTCACGTCCAAGGATGCGGCGTTCACCTGGCAGGCGGGCAAGGATGCCAAGACGGGGTTCGCGAACAACGACCTGTACGTCCGCCGCATCAAGAACGTGATCGTGAAGGATGACCGGACCTTCACGATCGAACGCGACCAGTTCGCGTGCGATTACCAGAACATGAGCGACTACCGGCTCCTCCCGGCCCATGTCGAGGAGCCGATCTACAAGGCCGATCCGGACAACTACAAGAGCAGGACGGCCTACGACACGCAAACCACCAATCCGGCCCTCTACAACGGCCCGTTCCGCATCGCGGCGCTTGAGCGCGGCTCGTCCATCACGCTGGAAGCGAACCCGCACTGGGCCGGCGAAAAGCCGCGGTTCAAGCGCGTGGTCGTCCGCGCGATCGAAAGCCAGCCGGCACTGGAAGCCAATCTGCTGTCGGGCGACATCGACTACATCGCGGGCGAACTCGGCCTAACGCTCGACCAGATGCTCGGCCTGCAGAAGCGCCTACCCAGCAAATACAATTACACCTATCGTCCGGGCCTGATTTACGAGCACATCGACCTCAAGCTCGACAATCCGCTTCTCCAGGATGTCCGGGTCCGCCGGGCGTTGCTTCTGGCCGTCGACCGCGAAGGCCTGACCAAGGAATTGTTCGAGGGCAAGCAGCCGGTCGCCCACAGCAACGTCAACCCGATCGACAAGAACTTCGACCCGAATGTGCCGAAGTCCGCGTACGATCCGGCCCAGGCGAAGAAGCTGCTGGACGAGGCCGGCTGGAAGCCGGGCCGCGACGGCATCCGCGTCAACGCCAAGGGCGAGCGCCTGTCGCTTGAATTCGGGACGACGGCGGGCAACACCACGCGCGAACTGGTGCAGCAGGCGCTGCAGGCGCAATGGAAGGACGTCGGCATCGAGGTCGTGATCAAGAACGAGCCGGCACGCGTGTTCTTCGGCCAGACGATGCGTGAACGGAAGTTCAGCGGCTTGGCGATGTATGCGTGGTCCAGCTCGCCGGAGGATCCGCCGCGGACGACGCTGCATTCCACCCAGATCCCGACCCAGGAAAACGGTTGGGGCGGCCAGAACTACATGGGCTACAAGAGCGAGCGCATGGACAAGGTGCTCGACGGCCTCGTCGACACCTGCCCGCCGGGCGATCCGGCGCCGCGCAAGAAGCTCTGGGCCGAGCTACAGAAGATCTATGCGGAAGACGTGCCGGTGCTGCCGCTGTACTTCCGCGTGGATCCGTTCGCGATCCCGCAGCTGGTGAGCACGATCAAGCCGACCGGCCACCAGTACAGCTCCACCATGTGGATGAACGAATGGGGTCCTACCGGCGCCAAGTAAGGGCACCGGTCTGAAGCCAGGCCGGCCCGCCCGCCACAAGCGGACGGGCCGGCCTTCTTTTCAAAGCGTTTGCGCCTGGAGGTCGATTTGGCGCGTTTCCTCATAGACAGGCTGTTGCAGGCAACCCTCGTCCTGCTGGCGATGTCGTTTGTTGTGTACATGTTGATCGGGTTGATGCCGGGCGACCCCATCGACCTCGCGATTGCCAGCGACCCCAACCTCACCCCCGAAGGCGTGGCCCGCCTGCGCGAACTCTATGGCCTCGACCGCCCCATCTGGGACCGTTACCTGGATTGGCTGACCCTCGCCCTCCAGGGGAATTTCGGCAATTCGCGCCTGTTCGCCCTCCCGGCGATCGACATCCTGGTGCCGAAACTTGGCAACACGCTGATTCTCCTGGGTTTGGCGCTGACCCTCTCCCTGTCCATATCCATTCCGCTCGGCGTGTATGCCGGCCGCCATCAGCACACGCTGGTGGACGAGGCGGTCAACCTGTTCTGCTTCGCCGGGATTTCGGTCCCGTCGTTCTGGTTGTCCCTGTTGTTCATCATCCTGTTCGCGGTGACGCTTGGATGGCTTCCCGCCAGCGGGATGCACCCGGTGGGTCAACCCGGCCTGCTCGATCGCATCCCCTACTTGGTGATGCCGGTCGGCGTGTTGACGCTGCTCTACGTCGGCACCCAGACGCGCTACGTGCGCGCCGCGATGATCGATGCCCTGCGCGCGGACCACATCCGCACGGCCCGGGCAAAGGGCCTGAGCGAACAGGCCGTGGTCTGGCGGCATGCGCTGCGCAATGCGATGATCCCGGTGGTGACCATCATCGCCCTGGAATTCGGCGTCGCCTTCTCGGGGGCGCTGGTCACCGAGACGATGTTCGCCTACCAGGGCATGGGCAAGCTGATCTACGACAGCATCATGGGCAACGACTACAACATGGCGCTCATCGGCCTGTTGTTCGCCACCTTGACGGTCCTGACCGCCAACTTCCTGGCCGATCTGGCCTATGTGGTGCTGGATCCGCGCATCACCTTCGGAGACAACCGGGCATGACCGCCGCTTCCACCGATCTTGCGGCCGGCGCCCGCATGGCCGCGGGCCCGGCGCGTTCGAACTTCCGCCTGTTCCTCCACCGGTTCGTCCAGCACCGGGCGGCGGTGGTGAGCCTGTTCATTCTCGTGGCGATGGCGACGGCGGCAGCCTGCGCACCGCTGATCGCTTCGGCACTGAACCTCGATCCGAACGCGGTGAAGCTGCTCGGGCGCTTCAAGCCGCCGTCCGAGGCGAACTGGCTCGGCACCGACCAGCTCGGCCGCGACGTGTTCATCCGTCTGCTCCACGGCGGACGGATCTCGTTGATGGCCGGCCTGTTCGCCGCCTTCGTCGCCGCGATCATCGGTACGACGATCGGGCTGATCTCGGGCTATGTCGGCGGGCGGACGGATGCCGTCATGATGCGCCTCACCGACGCGATCATCTCGCTTCCGGCCCTGCCGCTGTACATCGTCCTGGCGGCGGTGGACCTGAGCAAGATCGGGCTGGGCGGTGTCGCCCAGAGCGAGATGGCGAGCCTGTACCGCATCATCCTGATCGTCGCGATCGCCGGCTGGACGACCGTCGCACGACTTGTGCGCGGCGCAACGCTGGCCGCCCGCCAGCGGGAATATGTGCGTGCGGCACGGGCGTTGGGCGCCGGCCATTGGCGGATCATGCTGGTCCACATCCTGCCCAACATCGCCTCGCCGATCGTCGTCGCCACGACCCTGTCCATTGGCAACGTGATCCTGATCGAGAGCGTGCTCAGCTTCCTGGGGCTCGGCATCCAGCCGCCGCTGCCAAGCTGGGGCAACATGCTGACCAACGCCCAGGAGCTGATCTGGCGGGCACCGATGCTGGCCGTCTATCCCGGCCTGTGCATCTTTGTGACTGTGATCTGCTTCAACTTCCTGGGCGATGGCCTGCAGGACGCGTTGGACCCGCGGGCCCAGGTGCTGAAGCGCTGAAGGGCATCAACAACCAACAAGAAGACTGGGGCGCTGAAGGCGCTTCAGGCGCAAAAACAGGAAAGGCCGAAGCGCGTTCAGCGCTTCGGCCTCGTAAGGGCAAAAACCACAAGGCGCCGAAGCGCCTCGGCATCGCCTCAGGGTTTCGGCGGGCTGCTCACCGGTATCCTGGGCGCCGCCGGCCCGCCACCGATCATCTGTGAAATGGGCAGATCCCAACGGGCGGGAAGCTGTGCTTCTCCCCGAAGATCGACCACCGCGACCTCGGATGCGGCCCCCTCGAGCAAACGCACGGCGAAGGGATGGGCCCCGGCCGCATCCGGCCCCGCAGGCTGTGCGGCGTCGGGATAGTTCACCGCATAGCGGACCACGGTCCGCATCGGAGCTCCGGATGCGGATCCGGAGGGTTCCCGAACCACGTCCGCCGTGAACACCCGGCCACCGGCGGCGCTGCTGCCCATGAACAGCCCGAGCGCTGCCATGTTCGCAGGCAGCGGGCGCGGCGGCACCAGCCCCGCCAAAGCCCACAGGTCGCGCCACTCGGCTTCATTGCGCGCGACCACGAACTCGGCCCACTCCGGTCGGGGGGCACGCCCTTCGAACGCGGTCCCATTGGCAAGGGCGACCGCGGTGGCGGGCGGCGGTTCGATCGGCACCTCCCGTGATACCGGCTGTTCGACCACCTGGATCGGCCCCTGCCCCACCGGGACGATTCGTATGGCCCAGGGCGAGAGAGACGCGCCGCCACCTGTCGCGGTTGCAGGCACGCCGGCCGAACGGAAGGTGATGTAGTTGACGACCGCGGACGGCTGGTCCTGCAAGGTCCGTGGGGGCGTGACAATGACATCGGTGGTCACGACACGGGCCGCCGTTCCGCGGTTGCCGAGAAACACCCCGATGGCACTTGCCCCGGCCGGCAACGGAACCGGTGGAGCTTGGTCGGCCAAGTTCCAAAGGCCGAGCCATTCGGCCTGATTGCGGGCGACCACGATCTGGGGCGTGCCGGTTGCCGCCGTTGGCCCGTCCCACCCGACACCGGTCGCGATGGCAACCGTCGCGGCGGGTGGCACGACGGGCGCCCTGGGCGGCCAGCTCTCGCCGGCCAGGAGCGCTGCCGTCTGGCCGCAGCCGGCCAGCGCCAACGTTCCGGCCATGACGAGAGCGCCAGCCGCCCGTGCGGTGGCCGAGCCCCCGCGGCTCGGCCGTGTCATGGGATCGCTCCGCATTATGCGCTTCGTGGCAGCACGGTCTCCACGATCTGGGCCCATACGCTGGCCCCGATCGGCAGGATTTCATCGTTGAAGTCGTAGGCCGGGTTGTGGACCGAGACCGCGTCCTTGCCCCGGCCCTGCCCGACCCAGAGGTAGCAGCCGGGTACGGCCTGCAGCATGTACGCGAAATCCTCGCCGCCCATGCAGGGCAGCAGGTTGCGCTGGACGTTCCCCTCGCCCACCACCTTGGCCGCCGCCTGGGCGGCGATGTCGGTTTCCGGGGCATGGTTGATCGTCGTCGGGTAGCCGTGGTGGTAGTGGAGTTCCCCCTCGGCGCCGAAGGCGGCACAGACCTGGGTGATGATCCGCCGCATGTTTGCTTCGACCATCCCCTGCACGTCCGGCCGCAGCGTCCGGACGGTCCCGGCCATGGTCGCGGTGCCCGGAATCACGTTGTAGGCGGAGCCCGCGTTGATCCGGGTGACGCTGACCACCGCGTTCAGCATCGGATCGACATTCCGGGACACGATCGACTGCAGCGCCGTCACCACATGCGAGGCGACCACCACCGGATCGACCGAACGGTGCGGCATGGCGCCATGGCCGCCGTTGCCGCGGATGGTGACGTCGAAGCGGTCGGCGGCCGCCATCACCGGCCCGGTTATGGCGCCGACGACGCCGGCCGGCAGCTCGGGCCAATTGTGCATGCCGTAGACCTGCTCCATCTTGAAGCGGTCGAACAGGCCGTCATCGATCATCACCTTGGCGCCGCCCAGCCCTTCCTCGGCGGGCTGGAAGATGAAATAGACGGTGCCGTCGAAGTTGCGCGTCTCCGCCAGATATTTGGCCGCCCCCAGCAGCATGGTGGTGTGGCCGTCGTGCCCGCACGCATGCATGCGGCCCGGGTTTTTGGATGCGTGGGCGAAGCTGTTTTCCTCGGTCATCGGCAAGGCGTCCATGTCCGCCCGCAGGCCGACCGCACGTCCGCTGTCCGTCCGTCCCTTCAGGACGCCCACCACGCCGGTCTTCCCGAGGCCCCTGTGCACCTCGATGCCCCACTCCTGGAGCTTCGCGGCCACGATCTCCGACGTCCGGACCTCCTCGAAGCCCAGTTCCGGATGTTCGTGGAAATCCCGGCGCCACGCGGTCATTTCGGCGTGGAAGGCGGCGATGCGGTTGTTGATGGGCATCCGGTGCGCTCCCGATCTTTTTAAAGCCGGCGCAAATCCGCGCGCGGCCGGGTTGTCGTATCAGCGCGCATCCGCGCGCGGCAGGACCATCTCCACCAGCTTGGCCCAATAGCTGGCCCCGATTGGCAGAATGGCATCGTTGAAGTCGTACTTGGGGTGGTGGACCATGTACGGGCTCGGCCCGCCTTTCTGGCCCACCCAAATGTAGGACCCGGGCTTGGCTTCCAGCATGTAGGCGAAATCCTCCCCGCCCATCAGCGGCGGGGTATGGAGGATGTTTTCCCGCCCCACGACCTCGGCCGCCACCTTCTCGGCCAAAGCCGTTTCCGCTTCGGAATTGACCAGGGCCGGATAGCCGCGGTGATATTCGAAATCAATGCGGCACCCGTGCGCTGCCGCAAGGCCGATGCAGGCTTCGCCCATCCGCCGCTCGATCAAGTCGCGGATTTCGGGTTTGTACGTGCGGACCGTGCCGCGCAGGATGGCGCGGGCCGGGATGACATTGTACGCCTCCCCCGCATGGAACTGGGTCACGCTGAGGACCGCGGATTCCACCGGGTCGGTGTTGCGGCTGACGATGGTCTGGAACGCCTGGTAGAGCTGCGTTCCCACGGCAATGGGATCGATGGACATCTGTGGCCGCGCCGCATGGCCACCCACCCCTTCCACAACCACGTCGAACGTGTCCGTCGCGGCCATGGACGGACCGGCCCGCACCCCGATCGTGCCTGCGGGCAGGCCGGGTGCGTTGTGCATGCCCCAGACCGTCTCCATGGGAAACCGCTCGAACAAGCCTTCGTCGATCATCACCTTGCCACCGCCACCCCCCTCTTCGGCCGGCTGGAAGATGAAGTAGACGGTTCCGTCGAAGTTGCGCGTTTCCGCGAGGTGGCGGGCCGCCCCCAGCAGCATCACGGTGTGCCCGTCATGCCCGCAGGCATGCATCTTGCCCGGGACCTTCGACTTGTGTGGAAGATCGTCGTTCTCCTCGGTCATCGGCAGCGCATCCATATCGGCGCGCAGGCCGATGGCTCCGCCATTGTCCGACCGCCCCCTCAGCACACCAACCACACCGGTCGTGGCAATGCCCCGGTGCACCTCGATGCCCCACTCCTCGAGCTTGGATGCCACGAAGGCCGCCGTCCTGTGCTCCTCGAACGCGGTCTCGGGCATGGCATGAAGCTCGCGCCGCCAAGCCGTCATATCGTCGTGAAAGGCCGCAATGCGGTTGTTGATGGCCATGGCGAATCTTCCCGAAACATCGGCGCCGTGCACGAAGGGCGATCAATCAGAGGCGTACGGACATACGCTGTCAAGCAAGGCGGCGGGGCGGCGCCACCTCGCCGAGATGTGCAGATATCCCCTGCAACCGAGGCATGCTGTCCTGTGCCCCGAGCGACAGGCAGGCCAGCCCGGCGCCCACGCTCGCCCGCCGCAGTGAGGTCGGCAGATCATCGCCCGCATCCAGCCCTGCGGCCAGGATACCGGTGAAGGTGTCGCCGGCCCCGGTCGTGTCCACGGGGTCCACATCCAATGCCCCAACCGCCCACAGCGCACCGCCGGGTTCCGCGGCCACGGCCCCTTCGCTGCCGAGCGTAATCACACAGACCGCGCCGGTCCTTTCCGTGATGCTCCGGGCGACCCCGGAGGGCGTGTCGCCCGCAAGGGCCACATCAAGACCAAGGTCATGGACGACGCGGTCCGCCTCCAACCGGTTGACCACCAGTACCGAGACGTCCCGCAGCCGCTCGGGCGGCACAGGGGCGGCAGGTGCCACGCTCAGGACAACACGTGCCCCGGTTCCGCGCGTGCGCTCAACGAGACGCCAGTTCTGGACGTGCGGCACTTCCATCTGCAGGACGAAGGTGCTGCCGACGCGGAAACGATCGGACGGGATCGCGTCGGCATCGGCCAGCCGATTGGCCCCGGCTGCCACGGCAATCATGTTCTCGCCGTGGCGGTCCACGCAGATGCTGGCGCAGCCGGTGGGGACCTGAACCGTGCGGACCAAACCCCGGTCGATCCCTTCGGTCTCCAGAACCTCCAACAGCATCGCGCCGAACGGGTCGGCGCCGACCGCACCCGCCATGGCAACCACGGCCCCGGCGCGGGCGGCGGCAACGGCCTGGTTCAAGCCCTTGCCGCCCGGCTTCAACAAGTAGTCGTCGGTCAGCACCGTCTCGCCCGGCACGGGCAAGGCCGGGACTCTGATCATCAGGTCGATGTTCAGCGAGCCGAAGACGACGAGCACAGGCTCAAGCCGCCGTCGCGGCCGGCAGGCGCTCCGTCACCGGGACACGGCCTTCCTCGATCCCGTGGCAGGCCACCTGCACATCGCCATGAAGGATCGCCTTGGGGACCTCGCTGCGGCAGCGGGCGTTGGCGTGCGGGCAGCGTGGGTGGAAGGGGCAGCCGGGCGGCGGGTTGATGGGGTTCGGCACCTCGCCGGCCATCGGCACGCGCTGCCGGCCGGTCATCCCGATATCCGGGATCGTCTCAAGCAGCAGTTGCGTGTAGGGGTGCCGCGGCATGGCGAACACCGAGTGCGACGGTCCCCATTCCACCAGCCGGCCCAGGTACATGACCCCGACCTGGTCGGACACGTGGTAGACGACGGCCAGGTTGTGGCTGATGAACAGGTAGGTCAGCCCCAGATCCCGTTGCAGGTCCTTCATCAAGTTCAGGATCTGCGCCTGGACCGAAACGTCGAGTGCGGATGTCGGCTCGTCGCAGACCAGGAACTCGGGGTTGGAGGCGAGCGCCCGGGCGATGGAGATGCGCTGGCGTTGACCGCCCGAAAATTCATGCGGGTACTTCTCGCCGTCCCGGGCGGTAAGCCGCACTTGGTTCAACAGCTCGGCGACCCGCTCGTCCACCGCCTTCCCCGACAGGAGGCCGTGCGCGCGGATCGGTTCGGCGACGATGTCCCGCACGCGCCAGCGCGGGTTCAGGCTGGCGTACGGATCCTGGAAGATCATCTGCAAACGCCGGCGGAACGGCATCATTTCGCGCCGCGAACGGAACGAAGCAATGTCGGTGCCGTCGAACACCATGCGTCCGCGCGTCGGCTTGTAGAGCCCGACGACGCAGCGCGCGACCGTGGACTTGCCGCATCCGGACTCGCCGACGAGACTGAAAGTCTGGCCGCGCGGAATTTCGAACGAAACCCCGTCCACCGCCTTCAGGGTTTGGCGATGGCCGCCCTCCAACAGGCGGTTCAACAAGGGCTTCGAAACATCGAAATGACGGGCGAGGTCCTGGACCTGGACCAACGGCTGCCGCGCCTGCGGCTCGGATGCCTGGGTCTGCATCGCCTGATCCTTAGACGGAGGGAGCCGCGGGGGCAGCGACGGGCTGGGGCACGGCCGGCTGGGCGTCGTAAAGCCAGCAGGCCGCGTCCGACGTCCCGGTCGCGAGGAGATCGGGCCGCTCGACGCGGCACCGGTCGAAGGCCCGCGGGCAGCGTGGGTTGAATGCGCACCCCTTGGGGATGTCGGTCAATCGCGGCATCGAGCCCTCGATCTGGGTCAGGCGCTCGTGGCGGACGCCGATCGCGGGGATCGCCCCCATCAGCCCGATCGTATAGGGGTGCTTCGGGCTCTGGACCACCTCGCGCACCGGCCCGATCTCGGCCAGCCGGCCGGCGTACATGACGGCCACGCGGTCCGCGGTCTCGGCGATCACACCCATGTCGTGGGTGACCAGCATGATCGCGGTGCCGTGGTCGCGGCACAGGCGCTTCAGAAGGTTGATGATCTGCGCCTGGATCGAAACATCGAGCGCGGTCGTCGGCTCGTCGGCGATCACCAGCTTCGGGTTGGCCGCGAGCGCCAATGCGATCACGACACGCTGGCGCATGCCACCCGAAAACTGATGCGGATAGCTGTCCACCCGGCGCTCGGCGGCGGGTATTCCGACCTCCTTCAACAGCTCGACCGCCCGTTCCCGCGCCTTCGTCGGGGTCAGGTCGGCATGGGTGGCGATGGTCTCCACCAATTGCCGGCCAACGGTGTAGAGCGGATTGAGGCTGGTCAGCGGGTCCTGGAAGATGGCGCCGATCTGCTTGCCACGGATCCGGCGCATCTGCTCGTAGGACAGGTTGTCGATCCTCCGCCCCTCCAGGCGGATCTGACCGCCCGAGATGCGGCCCGGAGGTTCCAGCAGTCCAATGATCGCGGCGCCCGTGAGCGATTTGCCTGCTCCGGACTCGCCGACGACACCCAGCACCTCGCCGGCATCGATGTGGAACGACACGTCGTCCACCGCGGTCAGGATACCGCGGCGGGTCGGAAAGGTGACCTTCAGCCGGTCGACCTCGAGAAGGTGATGCGCCATGGCGTCAACGCAGCTTCGGGTTCAGGGCATCGCGCAGCCAGTCACCCACGAGGTTGACGGACAGTGCGAGGATCACAAGGGCGGCTCCCGGGAAGATGGTCATCCACCATTCGCCGGAGTACAGGTAATCGTTCCCCACGCGGATCAGCGTGCCGAGCGACGGCTGGGTCGGCGGCACCCCGACGCCGAGGAACGACAGCGTGGCCTCGGTCAGGATGGCGACGGCCAATCCCAGCGTACCGATCACGAGAACCGGGCCCGTCACGTTCGGCAGCACGTGGCGCAGCATGATCTTCACCGGATGGATGCCGATCACGCGGGCGGCCTGCACGTACTCCTTGTTCCGTTCGACCAGCGTGGAGCCGCGCACCGTGCGCGCGAACTGCACCCAACTGGAAATCCCGATCGCGAAGATGACAACGTAGATCGCCATCTCCTCGTGCACCGCACGGGGCAGGAGCGAGCGCGCGAAACCGTCGATCATCAGCACGATCAGAATGGCCGGCAATGAAAGCTGCACGTCGGCCACGCGCATGATGATGCTGTCGACCCGACCGCCCAGGAAACCCGCGAGCAGGCCGAGGGTGACGCCGACCAGCATGGCAAACAGGATCGAGCCGAAGCCCACGACCAGCGACACCCGCATGCCGAACAGGATGGCCGACACGATGTCGCGTCCCTGCCCGTCGGTGCCGAGCAGGAAACGCGGATCGCCCTCGGGATGCCAGGACGGGGGAAGGAAGGCGTTGGCCAGGTCCAGGGTGGAGACGTCGTAGGTGTTGTGCGGCGCCAACCAGGGCGCACCGAGCGCACCGACGAAGCACGCCACCATCAGCAGCGTCGCCGTGATCACCACGGGCGACTGCCGGAAACTGTAGGCCACGTCGCCGTCCAGGAAGCGCCGAATGTCGTCGAACATCCGCGCGGCAAGGGACGGGGGACGGGGCACCGGTTGGGAGGACATGGACATCAGTGGCCTCCACCGCTGCGCTCGACGCGCAGGCGCGGGTCAACGACGTAGTAAAGCAGGTCCACGATCAGATTGATCATTACGAACAGGAAGGCGATCAGAACGAGGTAAGCGGCCATCACCGGGATATCCACGGACTGGATCGCCTGGAGGAAGGTGAACCCCATGCCCGGCCATTGGAAGACCGTCTCGGTCACGATCGAGAACGCGATCAAGGTGCCGATCTGCAGCCCCACGATGGTGATCACGGGCACCAGCGTGTTCTTGAGCGCATGGCCGAAATGGACCGCCCGGTTCGTCAGCCCGCGGGCGCGGGCGAACTTGATGTAGTCGGTGCGCAGCACCTCCATCATCTCCGACCGGATCAGGCGCATGATCAGGGTCAGCTGGAACAGCGCCAGCGTCGTGGCCGGAAGGATGAGCGCCCGGAGGCCGTCGCGGGTCAGGAAGCCGGTGGACCACCAGCCGAGATCCACGGTCGGACCGCGCCCGAACGCCGGCAGCCAGCGCAAGGTGACGGAAAACAGCAGGATCAGCAGAATGCCGATCAGGAAGGTCGGCAACGACACGCCAACCAGCGAGAAGGTCAAGAACAGCTTGGACAAAGGGCTGTTGCGGTGCAGGCCGGTGTAGACACCAAGCGGCACCCCGACGGCAAGCGACAGAACGGCCGCGACCAGCACCAGCTCAAGTGTGGCGGGAAGGCGCTGGGCAATGATGCTTTCGACCGGCATTCCCAGGCGGTAGGAGTTGCCGAAGTCGCCTTGAATCGCACGCCCGATGAACCGGACGAACTGGACAGGCGCGGGATCGGTCAGGCCGAGCTGCCTGCGAATGTGCTCCCGCTGCTCCAACGTGGCGTCGGGACCGACCATGCTGTCCACGGGATCGCCAACGTAATTGAACAACGCGAAGGCGATCATGCCAACGGACAGCATCACGATGATCGCGCCGAACAACCGGCGTACGAGATAGGCAAGCATGCGGGCCAGCGTTGGTGTGAGAGGTGGCTCCCGGGAACAGACGACCCCGGGGCGGACCCCGGGGTCGTCCAAGAACCTCGAAAGGAAGTAGGATTATTTCATTTTGACGAAGCGCAGGTCCACATCCTCGTGGCGGCGCATCTGGAAGTCGGCGACGGTGTCACGCACACCGAACACCTGCGGCTCCAGGTGCAGCGGAATATAGGCGACATCGTCGACAATGACCTTCATCGCATCGCGGGCGAGCTGGTTGCGCTTGGTCTGGTCGGTTTCAACCAAAACTTGCTTGGTCAGGTCGTTCAACTTGGGATTGTTGTAACGACCCCAGTTGTTGGCACCGACCAGACCAACCTTCTCGTCGAAGGCCAAAATCTCGACCAGCGGGTTGGACAGGTCCATGTTCGCTGGCGTCCAGCCCAGCATGTACATGCTGGACTTGTATCCACCAGCCGGGCCTGCCGTGTTGAAGTGCTGGTTCATCGGCATGGCGTTCAGCTTGGCCTGGATGCCGATGCGCGCGAACATCGGGATGATCGCCGAGCAAATCGCCTCGTCGTTGACGTAGCGGTTGTTCGGGCAGTTCAGGGTCAGCGGGAAGCCGTTGGGATAGCCGGCCTCAGCCAGCAGCTTTTTCGACGCCTCGGCGTCGAAGGGGAAGCGCTGGTTCATGTCCTCCTGGAACCCGCCAACGCCCGGCGCGATCATCAACCCGTTCGGCGTCGAGGAATTGCGCATCACGGCGCGCCGGATCTGGTTGATGTCGATCGCCTGGTACAACGCCTTGCGGACCCGGACATCCTTCAGCGGGTTCTTGCCCGTGCCCGGCATGTCCAACAGCTCGTCGCGGAAGTGGTCGAAGCCCAGGAAGATCACGCGGGCGGTGCCACCGGCCTGGACGCGCACGCCCTGCGTCTGCTCCAGCCGCTGCACGTCCTGCTGCGGGACGTGGTACATCAGGTCGAGGTCACCCGACAGCAAAGCCGACACGCGGGTCGCCGCGTTGGCAATAGGCGTGAACGTCGCCTTGGTGATGTTGGTGCTGTTCGCACCCTTGCCCCACCAGGCCGCATTGGCTTCCAGGACCGTGCGGGTGTCGGGGGCGCGTTCGACCAACCGGAAGGGGCCGGTGCCGTTGGCGTTGAGATTGACGAAGGTGTTGACCTGGGCGCCGCGGACGACCTTTTCACCACCGTTCTTGGTTGTCCAGCCCTCATCCATGATGATGAACAAGGTCAGGTTCTGCAGCAGGACCGGATCCGGGCCCGTGGTTTCGATCTCGATCGTGTGGTCGTCGATCTTGCGGATGTCCTTCACGGTCCGGACCGTGTACGCCATCTCGGATTCGGGCTGGCTGGTCCGCTTCCACGAGAAGATCACGTCGTCCGCGGTGAAATCTTCGCCGCCGTGGAACTTGACGCCTTTGCGCAGATTGAAGCGCCAGACGGTCGGGGAGGTCTGCTGCCAGTCCGTCGCCAGCGCCGGGTGAAGACTGAGATCCGGGTGGCGGTGGACCAGGGGTTCGTAGATTTGGACCTTCATGGCGTTGGTGCCGCCATGGTTGTTGATGTGCGGGTCCAGACCGAGGATGTCCTGGCCGGTGGCGTAACGGAATTCCTTGGCGTCGGCCGTCGCCGCGAGCGCCATGCCCATGGCGAAAGTGGCCGCCAAGGCCACGGCGCCGATCTTGGTCTTCATCGAAGCAGTCTCCCCGTTGCAAACCTCGCGCCACATTTGTCAGCAGCGCCGATCTGGCTTTCAGCTTCCAGATTCCCCGGATTCCTACCATTGGCTTGCGCGATGTCACAAGTCGGTAGTCCCGGCGGCCCCACTCCGGAGGCCAGGGGTGGTACGGGGTAACGTGCAGGACCGGTCAGGACGGGGGGCAGGCTGCGGTTGCAAAGGCAGCCCCCCGGATCGCGTCACATCGCCACGCGCGGGTGGCATGCGGCAGACACGGGGCGTAGATTACGCCCGATGGCAGATGGGCGGGCACCCGTGCGTGGGTGGACGGACAAGCAGGCGGCGATGGACTACGAAGGGTTCTTCCGCGACGGGATCGCAAAGCTGAAGCGTGAGGGACGCTACCGCGTATTCGCGGACCTGTCCCGCCGGGCTGGCGCCTTCCCCCAGGCCGTCCATCACCGTCCGGAGGGGCGGCGCCCCGTGACCGTCTGGTGCTCCAACGATTATCTCGGCATGGGCCAGCACCCCGCCGTCGTCGAGGCCATGGTGGAGGCCGCACGGTCCTGCGGCACCGGCGCCGGCGGCACGCGCAACATCTCGGGCACGAACCACCTTCACGTGCATCTGGAACGGGAGCTCGCCGATCTTCACGGCAAGGAGGCGGCCCTCCTCTTCACCTCGGGCTACGTGTCCAACGAGGCGACCCTGTCGACGCTCGGACGGATGCTGCCGGGCTGCGTGGTGTTCTCCGACGCCCTCAACCATGCCTCGATGATCGAGGGCATCCGGCACAGCGGGGCGGAAAAACACATCTTCCGCCACAACGACGCCGCCCACCTGGACCAGCTCATGTCGCAGGTGGACCCGACCCGCCCGAAGATCGTGGCGTTTGAAAGCGTCTATTCGATGGACGGCGACATCGCCCCGATCGCCGAGATCTGCGATGTCGCCGAGCGGCACGGCGCCATCACCTACCTGGACGAGGTCCATGCCGTCGGGATGTACGGACCGCGCGGCGGCGGCGTGTCGGAGCGGGATGGGGTGGCCGATCGCCTGACCGTGATCGAGGGGACGCTGGGCAAGGCGTTCGGCGTCATGGGCGGCTACATCACGGGGTCCGCGGCCCTCGTGGATTTCATCCGCAGCCATGCGCCGGGCTTCATCTTCACGACATCCCTGCCGCCGGCCATTGCCGCCGCGGCCCTGGCAAGTGTTCAGCACTTGAAATCCAGTCACGTCGAGCGCGGCATCCACCAGGAGCGTGCGGCCACGCTCAAGCACCGCCTTGCGGAGGCCGGCCTGCCGGTCATGGACAGTCCCAGCCACATCGTGCCGATCCTGGTCGGGGATCCGGTGCTCTGCAAACAGGCGTCGGACGAATTGCTGGACCGGCACGCCATCTACATCCAGCCCATCAACTACCCCACCGTCCCCCGGGGGACGGAACGGCTGCGCCTGACGCCGACGCCGCTGCACACCGATTCCGACATGGACCATCTGGTCGGCGCATTGTGCGAGGTGTGGACCCGGCTTGATCTGCGCCGGGCGGCGTGATCATCCAGGCGCCCCCGCAGGAACATCACGGCCAAAGGCGCAGGCGCCGGGAGGTGCATGCCCCCGGGCGGGCGCGGCACGAGGCGCCATTACTTTAATTTAGGATTTTATCTTTATTTTCCAACCCCATGAAACCGGGCGCATCGATCGCACACCCGCCCGGAATGGAACGGGGCTTGGCGCATGAACGACCCTCATCATCGGGACGAACGGTTGCGGTTCCTGCAGATCGACCCGGAAACCCGCACGGCACTGGCGGCTTTCAAGCCGGCACTGGACCGGGCGCTGCCTTCGATCATGGAGGCGTTCCACACCCACCTGCGGGGATGGCCCGACTTGGTGACGGTGTTCGGTGGCGAATCCGGGATGCAGCGGGCGGCGAACGCCCAGGCGGCGCATTGGAAGCTGCTGTTCGAAGGCAGGTTCGACGAGGCCTATTTCGACTCCGCCAGCAAGATCGGCCGAGCCCACGGCCAAGTGGGCCTGAATCCGCGCTGGCAGCTGGGCGCGTACGCATTCATCCTCCAGCGCCTGCACGCGGTCGCGGTTGAGGCGTTTGGCGGCTGGCGCGCCAGGGACAAGGCGCAACTGGCCCGGGTACTGCGCGCCATCGACCAGGCGGTGATGCTGGACACCGATGTGGCGTTGTCCGTCCATATCGAGGAAAGCCATGCCCGGCACACGGCCGCGCTCCGGTCGCTGGCCGCCGAACTGGATGGCCCGGTCAAGGACATGGTAAGCACGCTGTCCGACACGGCCGGCGAGCTGACGGCCAGCTCGATGTCCATGAGCAGCGCCACCGACCAGACCAACAGGCAGGCGGCGGCGGTCGCCGCAGCGGCCGAAGTGGCATCGGCGAACGTCAGCACGGTCGCAGCGGCGGCAGAGGAACTGTCCGCCTCGATCGGCGAGATTGCGCAACACGTGGGTCATTCGGCGCAAATCGCCCGCAGCGCCGTGGCCGAGGCCGAGCGGACAAACGCGACCATCCAGGGCTTGGCCGCCGCCGCCCAGCGCATCGGCGACGTGGTGGACCTGATCAACGGCATCGCGTCGCAAACCAATCTTCTGGCGCTGAACGCGACAATCGAGGCGGCGCGCGCCGGCGAGGCCGGCAAGGGCTTCGCGGTGGTCGCCAACGAAGTGAAAAGCCTTGCCAGCCAGACCGCCAGGGCGACCGAGGAAATCCGCCAACACATCGACGAAATGCAGGCCGCGACGTCCCAGGCCGTCGGTGCGATCCGCGGCATTGATGCCACAATCCGGCAGATCGACGAGATTTCGACGACAATCGCGGCGGCGGTCGAGGAGCAGGGTGCGGCCACGGGCGAGATCGCCCGGAACGTTCAGCAGGCCTCCGCAGGCACGATGGCGGTGTCGGAGGCCATCGGGGGCGTGACCACGGCAACCGAGGGAACGGGCCGGACCGCACAGGAGGTCATGGTGGCGGCGGAGTCCCTGGGGCGGCAGGCCGACCGGCTCAACCGCACCGTGGACAACGTGCTGCACCGGATGACCACGGCCTGAACTCCCGAACAACAAAGGGCGCCGGTCCGCCGGCGCCCTTTGCTGTCAATCCTGCAGCGTCTGCACGAAGAAGAAGACGCCGGCGACAAGGATCATGACGATCCAAAGATAGTCGGACATGGTGGTCGTCCCGGCCAAATTACGATGGCCCGACACATAGAGCCACCGTGACCGCCTGTCACGACCTGAATGCGACCGCGCCGCCTGTTGCGACGGGCTTGGCGAACAGGATCATCGTCTGCGGACGACGCCCACCACCAAGCTGACCACGAACAGGACCAGGAACAAGAAGAACAGGATCTGCGCGATGCTGGCGGACGCCGATGCGATACCGCCGAATCCGAAAAGCGCAGCGACCAGCGCGACGATGAAGAAGACCGCGGCCCAGTAGAGCATTTCGGAACTCCTCATTCCTTTGACCGGTACCACACCGGAGCTTGCCCGTCGAAACGGCGCAGAAGGCCCGGAGTTCCCGTACGAGGCGAGCAACCGTACCTGGGGCAAAGACATCTTCGGGGCAGCCGAGCCGGTTCGTCCGGCGGGGGCAACCCGGGAAGCACCTCGTGCGTTAGGGCGTACGAACGGGAATTCGGTCGAGATCCCCTAGGGAGAAGTACGTCATGAACAGGAAGTCGTACGCACTGTCCGTCGCCTCCGCCGCAATCGCGGCGCTGGCCTTCGGCCTGCCGGCGGGTGCCCAGCAGACGGGTTCGCCGACCGGCCCGGGCTTCATGTCGCCGACGGATCCGGGTGGAACCAGCACCTTCGGCACGCCGAGCCCGGTGCAGACCAACAACCGCCCCGGCGTGGTGGGCCAGAGCACGACGGTCACGCCGAACGTGACATCCGAGCCGATGCGCGACATGCAAACCCAGAACCCGACGCCGCAGCGGCGCATGCAGATGCAGCAGCAAACGCAGCAGCGTGACACCATGCAGCCGGTCCCCGGCGCGGGCGCGATGAGCGGCGGCCAGTCCACCGACACCACGACCATGGGCAGCCAGACGCCCCGCCAGGACCAGATGCGGACCCCGGGAACGACAATGGGCACGACGACGGGCACGACGACGGGCGGAACGGCCACGGGCGGGTCCATCACCGGCACGGAGCGCGGTTCGGCCCAGACCCGGATGGGTCCCGCACAGCGCGAAATGGAACAGGCCCAAACCACACTGCTCAACCGCTTCGGCCAGATGGGCTTCTCCCGGCTGACCGACTTCCGGAAGGAGGGGGAGAACTACGTCGCCCAGGTGGTCACCCGCGAAGGGGAAAGCATGACGGTCCTGATCGATCCGCGGTCCGGCTCGGTCACGCCGCAGCGCTGATCCTGCACGGCTCGGCCCGATAGGGTGAGCCGGGAAAGGGGTGGCGGCCATCCGCCCCCCTTTCGCCAGCCTCCAGGCCCAGCCTGTGCTATTTAAGGCACATATGAAGCAAATCAGCGACACCCCCTTTCAATAGGTCGACGCCGAAGTATCATGGGGCGTCGTTCGAGGAGGGTCGCATGTCACTCCTGCCGCGCCTGTTCTTCGCCGCCGTGCTGATCCTGGGCTCGGCGTCGCCGATGGCGGTCATCGCCGGGCCTTCCGCTGGCGTGGGCGCGGTCATCGCCGGCCTGCTCGGCCCGGACGAAGCGTCCAATCCCGACGGAATGTTGAAGCTCGCCGGGCGCCCCGTGGACCGGGCGGTGATCGAGCGCATCTACGCACCCCGGCAATACGCGCCCGTATGGTTGAACGAGGGGTCGGACACATCGGGTCCGGCGCTGCACCCGCGCGGCGAGGCCGTGTTGCGGCATCTCGGCCACGCCGAGACCGAAGGCCTGGATCCCGCCGACTATCATGTCGGGGATATCGCTGCCCGCGTTGGTGGCGCCGATGCCCGCGCCCTGGCCGAGTTCGACCTGCTGCTGACGGACGCTCTGGCCCGCTTCGCACGCGATGTTCGGATCGGCCGGGTGGCGCCACGGTCGGTGGATGGCGACATCCTCATCGTTCCACCATCCCTGGATCTTGCGGAGACGGTCCTTGCGGTGGTCGAGGCCCCCGATGTCGAGGCACGCCTGGCCGCATTGCCGCCACCCCACCCCGAATACGCCAATCTCCGCGCCGCGCTTGCGCGGATGCGCAAGGTGGCCAAGGCGGGCGGGTGGGCCGTGGTCGGCGAGGGGCAGGTTCTGCGCCCGGGCATGCAGGATCCGAACGTCGCCGCCGTGCGCCGCCATTTGATCGCGACCGGGGATCTGCAGGGGCCGGCGAAGGGCCCCGACAAGGGCGGGGATGTCTACGACCCGAAGCTCGAGGGTGCGGTTCGGCGCTTTCAGGCACGCCACGGAATTGATGTGGACGGCGTGGTCGGCGTGCAGACGCGTGCGCACATGAACATCACCGCCGCCGAGCGCACGGGCCAGATCCTTGCAAACATGGAGCGTTGGCGCTGGATGCCCGACGACCTGGGGCGCCGCCATGTGGTGGTCAACGTCCCGGCCTTCACCCTGGCGGCACGGGAGGGCGGCGAAACCAAGCTCGATATGCGGGTCGTGGTGGGCACAAACACCCGGCGCACACCCATGCTCGCCAGCCGGATCACCGGCACCACGTTCAACCCGACCTGGACCGTTCCCCCGCGCAACGCCAAGGAGGATGTCCTTCCCAAGCTTCAGCGCAATGCCGGTTACCTGGACGAGATGGGCATGCGCGTCTACGCCGGATGGCAGGCCGATGCGCCGCTGGTGAACCCCCGGACCGTGGACTGGCGCGGGGTCGGTACGAGGATCACCCGCTACCGCCTGGTCCAGCAGCCCGGACCGCTGAATGCGCTCGGCCGTTTCAAGTTCAACATTCCGAACGAGCAGGACATCTACCTGCACGATACGCCCCAGCACGATAAGTTCGCACGGAGCCAGCGGACCTTCAGCTCCGGCTGTGTGCGGCTGAGCGAGCCCGATGCCTTGAACACCTGGTTGTTCGCCACCCAACCCGACTGGGACGAGTCGCGTACGCAGACCATGGTGGAAAGCGGAAAGACCCGAACCGTGCGCCTCCCCGAGGCCATCCCCGTCTACCTTCTCTATCAGACGGCCTGGATGGACGCGGCCGGTGTTTTCCATTTCCGCGAGGACATTTACGGCCGGGACGCGCAATTTTCACAAATTTTCGAAAGAAAACGAGAGATGCCGGTCCGGACAGCTCGTTTGGCGAGTTGACGTCCAAAACCCTTTTCTTGTCCCAGGAACTTTGTTACGGAAAACCCACCCGTGCGAACGGGGCGGGTGGTCCAGGCATCGCCGTACGACCATTCCCGGCCGCGTCCGCACCTGACGCGGTGCATGCGGCGCTGCGGACACCACGGGAATGGGGGCTTCATGCAGGACGGATCCGACCGCAAGGACAATCGGCCGGCCTTTTCGCGTCGAGGCTTCCTTCGCGCGGGCTTCGGCCTGGCAGCGGCGGCCACCGTTCTGGATCCCCTGGATGCGTTCGCGCAGCGGCTTCCGATCAGCCGGCCCAGGGTTATTTCACTCCTGAATGTGCAAACCGGCGAGCGGCTGAACAACGTCGAGTACTGGAGCCGCGGACGCTACCAACTGGATGCGGTCGAGGCCCTCAGCCGCCTGATGCGCGACCACCGGACGGACACGGTTCATCCGATCGAACCGGAATTGTTCGATCTCGTGCATTCGTTGCAGCAGCGCATGGGCCACCGGGGGCCGATTCACATGATCTCGGGCTACCGGTCCCCGGAGACCCAGGCCATGCTGCACGCCCAGGATCCGGTGGGCGCGGCATCGAACAGCTTCCACACCAAAGGCCAGGCGATGGACCTGCGCATTCCCGGCGTGCCGACGCGGACCCTGTACCGTGCCGCGATCACCGGCCAGGAAGGCGGGGTCGGTTTTTATCCCCGGACCGATTTCCTCCACCTCGACGTCGGACCCGTGCGGACCTGGGTGCCCGGCGGCGATCCGGCGGCCGCCCCGGCCAAGCGCACCCGCAACGCCCAGGCACAGGCATCGCCCCCTCAGGTGCGCACCGGGCGGGTCCAGCCACTCCGGCCCGCCGAGGCGCGGCGCCCCCGCGGACGCTGATCCCGGCCGGGGTTTGCCCGAAACAGGAAGGGGCCGGTTTCCCGGCCCCTTTTCATTGGGATCACCCGAACCTCAGAATGCGTCCTCGGACATGGCCATCACGGACCGATGGCCATGGGTGACGACGGGGGTCAGGCCCCCGACCTGGGGGAGCATCTGCTCGGCGTAGAAGCGCGCCGAGATCAGCTTGGCGTCGTGGAAGGCGGGATCCCCCTCCCCCGCCGTCATGGCATCCAGGCAGGCAACCGCAGCCCGGCCCATCATGTGCCCGCCGGCTGTAAGCCCGAACATCCGAAGGTAGTTCGCCGCCCCGGCGGCGGCGGCGGCCGGATCCGCCTGAACCTGCTCGACCATCCAGGCCGTCGCCGCCTTGAGTGACTCGATGGCTTCGGCCAAGCGGTCGGCGATCACCTGCGCGTCATCGCCGCGATGGCCGCGCAATCCCTCGACCGTGGCCGACATTTCGGCCGTAAACGCCCCGGCGGCTGCGCCGCGGTCGCGGCCCAACTTGCGGAACACCAGGTCGTTGGCCTGGATGCCGTTCGTGCCCTCGTAAATCGGCAGGATGCGGGCGTCGCGCAGATGCTGGGCAGCGCCGGTCTCCTCGATGAACCCCATTCCGCCATGAACCTGCACACCGATGGACGCGACTTCGACGCCCATGTCCGTGGACCATGCCTTGCACACCGGCGTCAGCAGGTCGACCCGGGCCTGCGCCGCCCGGCGCGCGGCCGGATCGGGATGCCGCTTCGCTTCGTCGAGCGAGACCGCGGCCGAGTAGAGCAGCGCCCGCGCGGCCTCGGTCTGGGACCGCATGACGAGCAGCATCCGGCGCACGTCGGGATGACGGATGATCGGGACCCCTTCGGGCTTGGCCGAACCCAACTCGCGCGACTGCACGCGGGCGCGGGCATAGTCGCGTGCCTGCTGGTACGCACGCTCGGCGATGGCGACGCCCTGCAGGCCGACCGACAACCGGGCATTGTTCATCATCGTGAACATGTACTCGATGCCCCTGTGCGGCTCGCCGATCAGATAGCCGATCGCCCCCTTGTCGTCGCCGTAGGCCATCACACAGGTCGGACTGGCGTGGATGCCCAGCTTGTGCTCCAGCGACACGCAACGCAGGTCGTTGCGCGCGCCCAGGGAACCGTCCGGATTGACCAGGAACTTCGGCACCAGGAACAGGGAAATGCCCTTCACCCCGGACGGCGCGTCCGGCAGGCGGGCGAGGACCATGTGCACGATGTTCTCGGCCATGTCGTGCTCGCCGTAGGTGATGAAGATCTTCTGGCCGCGGATCCGGTAATGGCCCCCATCCGGCTCCGCCCGGGTACGGACCGCGCCCACGTCCGAACCCGCCTGGGGTTCGGTCAGGTTCATGGTCCCCGTCCACTCGCCCGAAACCAGCTTCGGCAGGTACAGGGCTTTTTGTTCCGGGCTGCCATGTTCGGTCAGCAGTTCCACTGCCCCCTGGGTCAGCAGCATGGACAGGCCGAAGCTCATGTTGGCGGCCTGCCACATTTCCTGGACCGCAAAGGCGAGTGCCCACGGCAACCCCTGCCCGCCATGGTCGGGTTCGAACGGCACCGAGTTCCAGCCGCTCCCGACGAACTGGCGGTACGCGTCCTTGAAGCCGGGCGCGGTGCGCACGATACCGTTCTCCAACGTCGCCCCAACCTGGTCGCCAGCCCTGTTGAGAGGTGCCAGCACGTTGCCGGCGAACTTCGATGCCTCATCCAGGACGGCCCCGACCAGGTCGGTCGTCACCTGCTCCAGTCCCGGCAGTTCGGAGACGCGATCGAACCCGGCGACATTCGCCAGGGTGAAGCGCATATCCTGGACGGGTGCGGCATAGGTGGTCATGAAGCGGCATCCTCCCGTTCGCGGTGCGTTCGATGGCACCTTCCCAGGACAAATGGCAGGACCCACCCGCAGGGGCAAGCGCGCGGGCGGCGCACCAGGATTGGCATTGGGCTTGCATGCCACAGGATCGAGATTGGTCGGCGGGGACCGGTTCGGGCCCCCTCGAAGACATCGGAGCGTCGACACGTGAACCAAGCCGCCGCCCTGCGCCAAGCCGAAGCCATCGCTGACCGCTTTCGCAACGCGCCCGAGAACGTGACGACCGCGATCCGACAGGCAAGCGCCAAGACCGGGGTCGAATTTTCCTACCTGATGGAAAAAGCTTCCGTCGAAAGCGGCTTTCGCACGGACGCCAAGGCAACAACGTCCTCCGCCGGCGGACTTTTCCAGTTCGTCGAGGGCACTTGGCTCGACATGCTGAAGAGCCACGGTGGCAAGTACGGGTACGAGAAGGAAGCCAACGCCATCGTCCGGCGCACCGACGGCACATACACCGTGCCCGACGCCGAAATGCGCGCACGGGTTATGGAGCTGCGCAACGACCCGAGGGCATCCTCACTGCTTGCCGCCGAATACGCGCGCGAGAACCGGGACTACCTGCAGTCCAGCACCGGGGGACAGGTCGGCGCGACCGAATTGTACATGGCCCATTTCCTCGGTCCCCAGGGTGCGACCCGGTTCCTGAACGAGATGCGCAAGAACCCGGACGGCACGGCGGCAACCGTCCTGCCGGAAGCCGCGCGAGCCAACAAGAGCGTGTTCTACAGCAAGGATGGCCAGGCGCTCAGCCTGAAGGACATCTACAACCGCTTCGCCGCGCGTTTCGGCACCGACGCCGGATCCGGGGCCGTGTCCGCCCCGCCGTCCGCCATCGCCCAGGTTTCTGCGGACAATGGCATTGCCCGCGGGCCCGCGAAGTTCGGGAACTTGGCGCTGCCAACCCCCGATGCAACCCCGTATTTCACGGTCATGATGCTGGCCCAGCTGGGCAACCCGCTGGATGCGGACAAGAATCCCCCGGCCGCGTTGCAAAAGAATGGCGACCGCCGAGACGACCGGAAGCCCAACCAGGCACCGCGGATGGTCATGCCGAGCATCGGAACCTGAGACCCGGTCGGAGATCGTTCCGGCCGGATCCGGGCCGGGCATCAAAGCCCGGACCGCCCGACCCTTCCAACGAACCACCCGACATCGCCGTGTGGTCCAACATCCCGATGCGAACATCACATCGGGATGCGGCGCCCCTTCCTATATCCCCGGTGCGGGACGCCTCGCTCCCGGGTGCCGCACCATCAGTCGGCCATCCCGACCATTATCGGCCTTAAGAGAGGGGAGGAGGGTTCGAGCACGCGCGCGGGCGGAATCCGGACGGTCACCCGGGTGCCTTTTCCAGGCTCGCTCTCCAACTCGAACCCGGCGCCGTGCAATTCCGCCAGTGCCCGCGCCAGCGGCAGGCCGAGACCGGTCCCGTCATGGCAGCGGACCATGGCGTTCGCGACCTGGCCGAACGGTTCCAACGCGATCTGGATTTCCCGGGCCGTCATTCCAATGCCGGTGTCCGAAACGCCGACGGCGATGCCGCCGTCCGCGTCGCGTTCGGCCGTCACATCCACGCGACCGCCACGTGGTGTGAACTTGACCGAGTTGGACAGCAGGTTGAGCAGGATCTGACGGATTTTGAGCGAGTCCACCAGCACCGGCGGGAGGTCATCGCGAAGGTGGAGGTGGACGGCGACGCCGGCTTCGTCCGCCCGACCCATTACGACACGCCGCGACCCGGCGATCAATTCGGCCAAATCGACCTTGGTCTCGGACAATTCCTGGCGTCCGGCCTCGATCTTCGAATAGTCGAGAATGTCGTTGATGATCGCCAGCAGATGGCGCCCGCTGACATGGATGTCGTTGGCGTATTCCAACCGGCGCTTGCCATCGGCTGCCATATCAAGCCCCAACAGCTCGGCGAAGCCGATGATGGCGTTGAGAGGCGTGCGCAGTTCATGGCTGATGTTGGCAAGGAACTGCGTTTTCGCGCGGTTGGCCAGTTCGGCGGCGTCCTTCGCCATGCGAAGGGACTGCTCGATCTCGAGCCTCTGGGTCATATCGCGGGCGATCAGGAGGTCGCCGGCCAGGCCGACGCCCTTCATGGGAAGCCGGACGATCTCCACCTTCACAAGCGCGCCGTCCAGCCCCTTGATGTCGCAAACCTTCCAGTGGAATCGGCCACATTCGATGGATGCGGTGGGCGGCGGCAAATCCTGGTCGACCAGGAAGTCGCTGAACGGCCGGCCGAGAAGGGCGTCCGCGTCCGGCGCTCCCAGCATCAGGCCGCCCGTCGGGTTGATGTACCGGATCACCCCCTCGTCCAACTGCGCGACGAGTTCGGGAACGGCATCCAGCAGGAAACGATGCCTGGCCTCGCTGGCACGCAGCTCCTGTTCGGCCCGGCGGCGTTCGGTGACATCCGAGAACGTTTTGATATAGCGGTTGTCCGGCAACTGACGGGTGACGACCTCGATGATCGTGCCGTCCGGGCGAACGCCCTCGCACATGTTGTCGCCGCCGTGTTGACGCTCCAGGATATCGCGGAGCTTGGCTGCGGCGACGGTGTCCGGATCGCCCGGCCCCAGATCAGCCTGGGCGGCCAAGCGCCGGAAGAACACGTCCATGTGCGCACGCTTGGCGAAAATGTCCTCTGGCAGGCCGAACATGTCCAGAAGACGCCGGTTGTACGCGAGGATCCGGCCCTGGTTGGTGGTCAGTATGACGCCCTGGTCGATGTTGTCGAACGTATGCCGCAGAATGTCCGAGCGTTCGGCGATCTCCTCTTCCCTTTTCTTGAAATGGGTGATGTCCATGCAGACCTGGACAACCTCGCCGAGGGGCGTGTGCTGCTCGGTATAGCTGGTCCATCGCCCGTCCCGCAGTTGGCAGGTGCCCGCCCCCCCGTTCCGGCGGAGGGCGGTCCAGTTGGCGACGAATGTCTCGAGGTCGACCCCTCCGGTCTCGATCCGCTGCTCCCCGATGCGCCGGACGAGCTGTTCGAAAGGCAAGCCGGGCACCAGGATGCCCGCCGCCTCGGGCCACATGCCCTGGTAATGGTCGTTGCACCAGACCAGGCGGTCCTCGGCATCCCACAGGGCGAACCCCGCCTGTGCCCCGGACAAGGCGGCGCGAAGCTGCTGCTCCATGCGCTCGGCCCGTGACGTGGCCTCCCGCGGCTCGGTCACGTCACGCACCATGCCGATATAGCCCGCGAAGGTGCCATCGGCATCGAACTTGGGCTGGGCGCTGGCTCGCAGATGGCGAATGCCGCCGTCCTTGTCCCGATAGGTGTATTCGAATTCCGGGATCGGCGCGTGCGCCGCCACCAACTCCATCAGTCGGTCCCAAGGCGGCGTCCGGGGATCGCCGCCGGCCGCACGAATTGCGTTGGCACCGATGAGGACCGCAGGGTCAGTGCCGATCGTCTCCCGCAATCGCCCGACAAACTGGGTTACGCGCAAATCGGCATCGCATTGCCAAAGCCAATCCGCCCCCCCCTCGGCCAGTGCATGGTAGGCCTGCCATTGCGCAAGCAGGTCGGCCGTTTCACACTCCCTCGCACGGAGGGAGGCCCGCAGCGCCGCTCTCTCGGCCCATAATCCCGCTGCCGCGCCCGTTGCAAGCCCCGCCAGGGCCAGAAGCGATTGATCCGCCAGAGTGAGCGGCACCAGCGCCAATCCGGCACAGGCTGCAATGATGGGCGAGGCTGTCGCCAGAAGAGTGTACTTCCCCAACCTCGTCCGGCCTACGACCGCTTGCCCGACGCTCGTCACGAGCTACCCCATCGGTGGTACACCCCAAAGGTGAGAGTATCGAACTTGCCCGGGTGGAGGGAAGAAACTTACTTCCGTCCCGAATATTCATTCGCGGCGGGGCCAGGGCCGGGCACCGTTTCGGAGGCCGGCCCTGGTTTGGTGCGGCGCCGAAGCATGCTGTCGGCATAGGTCACGCGAACATCCTGGGGCATTCGCGCGGCGGCGGCGGACAGCCCGGCATGGGTCACCGCCTGCACCTCCGACGAGCGCTGCCGCAGGGCGGCAAGCGCCGCATCGAACCGCGCCGGGTCGTAGGGCTCGGTCTTAAGCGCCGCCGACATCTCGCGGCGGGCATCGCCGACCGCCCGCAGCCGGGTGTGCAAATCGTCCTTGAGCGCTTCCATCCCTTCGCGCAGGTAGGGCCGGGCCTCCGCCGGCGCGGCATGCAGGTAGAAGTCGATGCCGAAGCCGACCGGGTGGCGTGGCGCCCCATCGCGGCGCTCCCCCCACGACCGAATCGTCTTCGAGGCCACGTCGCGGCCAAACCAGTCACCGGCAAGGATGCCGACGGCAAGGGCGTTGAGACAGACGGACAGCACCAGCGCGCCGACAAGAAGGGCCGCCCGAGGGCCGAGGATCATCATAGCTCGTAGTCCTCCGCCACCGGGCCGAACAACAATTCCGCAATTTCGGCATCCGGGATCGCGGCTCCCGCACGGGATGCGTTGCCAAGGCCGATCACCAGGCCACCAAGCAGGGATGCCGCCACCGCCGCGGCCCCGACCGGCCCCCAACGGACGAACCGCCTGGCGGGCTGGACTCGGCGCACCGTTGCCTGTGCCGTCGCCGCGGCCAGAATGCGCGCCCGCAGTTCGGCGGACGCGGGTGGACCCGGCGGCGCCGACAGATACGCCTCGACCGCCTGCGCCGCTTCCAGCAATCCGCGTGCGGCCCCGGAAGACGCAAGCAGGGCCTGGGCTTCGGCCGCCAAGTCCACCGGCCAACGCCGAAGGTCGGGGCCGTGGACGTCCAGACCGTCGCGGAACCGCTCGATGTCCATTCCGATCGCCATCATGGTCCCTCCCCCGCCCACACCCGCAACGCCGAACGCAGGGTGCGGCGGGCGCGCACCAGAAGACTTTCCAACGATCCGATGCTGACACCGAGGGCCGCGGCGGCATCCTGGTTGGAAAGGCCGGAGTCGTATGTGAGCGCCACGGCCGCGCGTTGGCGTTCGGGCAGGACCGCGACCGCTTGTGCCAGGGCGGCCTCCTCCTCGGCGCGGGCAATGCGCTGAACCGCATCATCGGACGGGTCGATCGGCTCGGACGCCGCGTCCAGCCCGTCATGGACCGGACGGCGCCGATGATCGAGGCACAGGTTCACCGTGATCCGGTGAAGCCATGTGGACACCTTGCCGTGGCCGGGCTCCCACTGCCCCGCACGCGTCCAGACCCGCAGGAACACCTCCTGGGCGATGTCCTCGGCGTCGGCGCGCCGGCCCGTGATGCGCTGGGCGACCGCCACCGTCCGATCCAGGTGCCGGTCGACGAAATGGGCATAGGCCAGCCGGTCGCCGGATGCGATCCGGCGCATCAGGTCGGCATCCGGATCGACCACGGAAGGCGGGGACGGTGACGCCAGTGCCGGGGACCGGGTGAACGGGTCGCCGGACATCGTGAAAATCCATCCGCCTCCGGCACCCTCAAGGGGGGGGTCCGAAGCCCCCGTCATGATCGAACCGGCGTCATGGCCGCCCCGGCCAGCCGCGCAACGCGTTCCGGCGTTTCCGCACGATCATCTCCACCCCGTGCCAAACGGTCCGGCTCAAAACCCGCCGGCCTGCCTGATACGAGTGGACGGGCGAAACCCTGCGCGGTTGCGTCAGCCTTCGGCCGTCCGAACCCCGCCCTCGATCGGCTTGACGGCATCGGCCCTGCGGACGGGCGGCAGATAGAGCAGGACGGCGGCCGCCACGTAAACCGACGAGAACGCGCCGATCAGGATGCCCCAGACCATGGCGACGGTGAAGCTCGCCAGCGCGCTGCCGCCGAAAATCAGCAGGGGCAGGATCGCGACCATGGTGGTGGCCGCGGTCATGACCGTGCGCGAAAGTGTCTGGTTGACGGAAACGTTGATGATTTGCTTCAGCGGCATGACCTTGTGCTTGCGCATCGTCTCGCGGATGCGATCGAAGATCACCACCGTGTCATTGATGGAATAGCCGGCCAGCGTCAGCAGCGCCGCAACCGCGGTCAGGCCGAACTCCAATTGCAGTACGGCGTAGAGACCCACCGTCACGAAGACGTCGTGGAACGTGGCGATCAGTGCGGCGACGCCGAACTGCCATTCGAAGCGGAAGGCGACGTAGAGCGCGATGGCGACGATGGACAGGACCGTGGCGATGACGCCGGCGCGCAGCAGCTCGTTGCCGACGGTCGGGCCGACCAGTTCCACCCGGCGGTACTCGTAGGTGGGGCCCAGGGTGTCGCGCACCTTCTGAACGGCCGCCTGCTGCGCGGCGTCGCCGCCTTCCTGCTGCTGCAGCCGGATCATCACGTCCCGCGGCGACCCGAACTCCTGGAGCGAGACCGCCCCGAGTTGGAGCCCCTCCAGCCGTTCGCGGAGTTCGCCCACCTTCACCGGCTCGGGCGCCCGCGCCTCGATGAGGATGCCGCCCTGGAAGTCGATGCCGTAGTTGAGGCCCGGCCAGACCAGGGACACCGCGGTGATCACCAACAGGGCAGCCGTGAATGCGAACGCGAGAATGCGCTTGCCGACAAAGTCGATGTTGGTGTTGTCAGGCACAGGCCGGATCAAGCGCATCGCGTTCCACTGCCGTCATTGCGGATTTTCATGGACGGGCCACCCGTCCACGGCGCGATCAATAGCCGAAGCCCACCGCCGGGACAACGATGCCGTGGCGGCCGGGCAACGCCCCACCACCCGAAGGACTTGAGGAAACCGAAGCCCATGGTTCGCATCCTTCCGACGTTTGCGGGCGCACTCCTGCTGGTACTGCCGTCCGCGGCCCTCCCCGAACAGACGGCCCAGCGGACCGCCCCCCGGTCGGCGGTCGCGGATCTGCCCTTCCCCGATCCGCCGCAGGCCGCCGACGATCCTGCGGCCACTTCGGTCCTGTCGACCCTGGCCATTGCGCTCGGACGCCGGTGCGGCACGGCCGAGGCATTCGTCTGGCGGCACCCGGCCGGGACGCCCAGGCAGGATGCCGTGGTCGCGACCGCCGAGGACCGCTTGGCCGACCAGGGGCGGACGTTGTCCCGCCTGCCCGTCGAAGGCGGCACCGGGACAATGGGCGGCGCAGCGGGCGGCGCGGCGGGAAACCGCCCCGTCGATCTGCGCGCGGTTCTGGCGGAAGGGCCGCCCGCCGATCTGCTGCTGCTGTGGTCGGCCACGTCCGAGACGCTCACGCTGGCGGTCTGCGACCTGGGGTCGTCCGGCCGACCATCGTCCGGCGTCGGCTGACGCGGCAATCGGGCGCTTGCGTATCCGGCCGGCATCCCGTACCAGCGCCGCCCATGATCCTGACCCCCATTCCGCCGGAGGAGCTGCCCACGGCCCTGGCCGCCGTCGAGGCACGCCTTGCCGGCGACGCGACCGCGCTCGCCGCCTTTCGCCGCATTGCCGCAACCCAGGCCCTGGTGCCGCTCGGGGTGGACCTGCCCGAACACCGCGCGGCCGCCATCGCACTGGCGCAGGCGCTCGGCATCGGCACCCTGGACGAAGAGCCCGCGCAGGGCTTCTCGTGGGATGGACAGGTGGTGCGCACCCGCAGCGAGGCATGGGTCCTGCTGCACGAGATTGCGCACTGGCAACTTTGCCCGCCGGGGCGTCGCCACCTCCCCGACTTCGGCCTGGGAGCCGGCCCGGAGACCGGGTTGCGCAGTGAGGCGGATGCCGCCTGCTGCACGGACTTCCACGAGCGCGAGCGGGAGGAACAGCTCTCGTCCCTGCTGGGCATCCTGTGGGAAGCGGAGCTGGGGCAGCCCGCCATCCTCGCCTTCCAGGAACAGAACTGGCTGGAATCCTGGGACCGGCCCGCCTGCGCGGCATTCTTCCAGGGTGCGGTCGCCGAATTGTTGGAGCGCGGGCGGATCGGCCCGGACGGACGCCCGGTGGAACACGGGCGGATCGTCGGACTGAACCGCGCGGCATAGGCCCCCCAGCCCCGTGGCGGCTTGGCCGCCACTTGCCGACATCCGGCAACACGATCAACATTGACGGATGGTCGACCCCCGTTACCTCAGCGCGCGGGAGGCGGCAGCGGAATTGGGAATTTCGCTGCCCACCCTCTACGCCTATGTCAGCCGCGGCCTCATTCGATCGGAAGGCAAGTTCGGCAGCCGCCAACGCCTCTACCGCGCCGAGGATGTCCGCGCGCTGCTGGACCGGCGCGACCGGGACCGGGGTGCCGAAGAGGAAGCGCGCGCGGCCCTCAAGGCCGGCCCGCCGGTTCTGGACTCGGCCATCACCCTGATCACCGCCGACCGCATCTACTACCGGGGCCGGGATCTGGCGCGGCTGGCGGAAGACGGTTCGGTCGAAAGCGTGGCGGCGCTCCTTTGGGATTGCGATGCCGAGGATCCCTTCGCCCAGCCGCCGCCCGTCGCCCCAGCCGGCTTCGAGGCGGCCCTGGGGGCGGCGTCGGGTCTGGCGCCGATCGAACGGGCGCAGGCGCTGCTGCCCATCGTGCTCGGGGCCGAACCGACCAGCTTCAATCTAACGCCGGCCGGTGTCGCCCGCACCGGCGCGCGGGTGGTGCGATGGCTGGCGGCGCTCCTGGCGGGCCGCACGGTGTCGGCGGCCCCGATCCATTCCGCCCTGGCCGAGGCCTGGAACGTGGACGGACCCGCGGCGGCGCTGGTCCGTGCGGCGCTGGTGGCCTGCATGGACCACGAACTCAATGCTTCCACCTTCACCGTGCGCGTGGTCGCGTCCACCGGTGCCACGCCGGTGGGCGCGGTGGCGGCGGGCTTGGCGGCGCTGCGCGGCCCGCGGCATGGCGGCATGACGGAGCGCGTGGGGGCCGTGCTTCCGGCCCTGCTGGCGGAGGCCGATCCGGCGGCTGCCCTGGCGGACCGGCTCAGGCGTGGCGACGACCTGCCCGGCTTCGGCCACCCCCTGTACCCGGACGGCGATCCGCGCGCCCGGATCCTGCTGCACCTGCTCGACCGCGCCTACCCGCGCGATCCCATGCTGTCGTCGGCCAAGCGGCTGGCCGCCGCCGCCCGCGACATCGCGGGACAGCCGCCGACGATCGACTTCGCATTGGTTCTTCTGGCCCACCGGCTGGACCTGCCGGCATCCGCCCCGTTGACGCTGTTCGCAACCGGGCGGTCGGTGGGCTGGATCGCGCATGCGATGGAGCAGTACCAGACCGGTTCCCTCATCCGACCGCGGGCCCGCTATGTCGGGGCGCACCCTTGACCGCCGGGTTAAAGCCCGAGGTCCACGGTGCCGGCTACATCCTGCTGGCCGGACTGATCTTCATCACCTCCACCGGGATCATCAAGCACCTGACCACCGGTTTGCCGGAAGCCGTCGTGGTGCTGCTCCGCAGCGTGTTCGCCGCCGCCGCCTTCCTGCCCCTGATCCTGAAAAGCCGCGGGCGCATCCTGCGCACCGCCCGGCCCTTCGGCCATGCGTGGCGGACCTTCGTCGGCATGGCCAGCTTCTTCGCCTATGTGCATGCGGTGGCGCATCTGCCGATGGGCGATGCCGTCACGCTGTCCTTCACCACACCGATGTGGTCCACGCTGCTCGGCGTGCTGATGCTGGGCGAACGGCTCGGAGCCGGACGTGTGCTGGCGCTGCTGGCCGGGTTCGGAGGCGTGATGTTGATCGCCAAGCCCACCGGCTCCGTGGCCGACATACAGCCGGCGGTGCTCGTCGCGCTCGGCGGAGCCGCCTGCACCAGCCTGGCCATGCTGTCGGTGAAGACGTTGTCGCGCACCGAGCCGCCCGACCGGATCGCGCTCTATTTCCTGCTCATCGGCATCCTGTTCGCGGCCCCGCCCGCGGTCCTCGACTGGCGCACACCCGACGAGGTGGAGTGGCTGTGGCTGGTCCTGCTGGGCCTGATGACGGCCGTCGGCCAAGTGGCGCTGTCGCGCGGCTATGCGCTGGGCACCTTTTCCCGCATGGCACCGCTGGACTTCGCCCGGCTGCCGATGGCGCTCCTGATCGGTTTCGCCGCATTCGGCGAGGTGCCCGACACTTGGTCGGGATTGGGAATGGCGGTGATCGCCGCGGCGTCGTTGTACGTGGTCCTGGGCGGCGCCACGGCCGCGAAGCCGCGGGCCTGACCCCGCCGGCCCGGGGCTCAAGCCTTAGGATCGGCCAGTCCCGGCATCCCGTTCCGCCGGGCGATCTCCCGGATCAGGGCGCTGTGGTCGAGATCGGCGCCGCCGTTGTCGCACAGGTCGGCGTAGAGTCCTTCCAGCAACTCCGCCGCAGGCAGCCGAAGGCCGAGCGAGCGGGCAAAGGCGACAGCCGTGCGCATATCCTTCAACTGGTATTTGGACGGCCCGCCCGGCACCCAGTCGCCCCGCAGCATGCGGGCGCCATGGACGTCCAGGATGCGGCTGTCCGCGAACCCACCCATCAATGCCGTCCGCACGCCTTCGGGGTCGGCACCACCGGCACGGGCCAGCAGCATGGCCTCGGCCACGGCACCGATCGTGACGGCCACGATCATCTGGTTGCACAGCTTGGCCAGTGATCCCGCCCCCGGCCCACCGACAAGGGTCGGACGCCCCAGGGCGCGCAGGACGGGTTCCACGGCGGCGAAGGTGTCCGGATCGGCACCGGCCATGATGGACAGGGTCGCCGCCTTCGCCCCACCCTCCCCGCCCGAGACCGGGGCATCCACGTAGCGGAGGCCCAGTGTCGCCGCGCGTTGGGCCTGGGCACGGGCGGTTTCCACGGGGATGGAACTCATCACGGCCACGACGGCCCCACGGGGCAGCGCGTGGGCGGCCCCCCTGCCCCGTGCCGCATCGCCGAACAGCACCCGGTCGCAGGTCGGGCCGTCGGACAGCATCACGATGCAGACGTCGGCGCCGCGGCAAGCGTCGTCGGCGTCGGCCACGACCTGAACGCCGTCACCGGCGAGCGCCGCCGCCTTTTCCGGCGTTCGGTTCCAGGCGTGCACGCGGTGCCCGGCGAGCGCCAGGTTGCGGGCCATCGGCCCCCCCATGATCCCGGTGCCCAGCACGGCGACCGCCACGGGTCCGCCGGCCGGGGGGGTGCCGGCCGAAGCGGCGTGGGTCGGTGATCCGTCGGTCCGGCCGGTCATGGGCGGGCCCGGCTCAGCCGTCCGCCTGCTCCTCCACTTCCGCGGCCTCGTCGCCACCGGCAACGGCGGGGACACGGCGACCGGCCACATCGAGCATCTCGTCCAGCTCGCGCTGGCTGCACATGCCCAGCAGGACCGGGTTGCGCGGCTTGATGTTGGCGGCATTCCAATGGCTGCGGTCGCGCACCGACTGAATGGTCTGCTTGGTGGTGCCGATCAGCTTGCCGATCTGGGCATCCGACAGTCCCGGGTGCGTCTTGATCAGCCACGCGATGGCGTCGGGCTTGTCACCCCGCTTGGTCACCGGCGTGTAGCGCGGCCCCCGGGCGCGCACGGACACGTCGGGCAGATCCGTGGTGCGCAGCTTGAGGCGGGCAGCGGGATCCTTCTCGCACCGCTCGATCTCCTCGCGGGTGAGCTGGCCGTTGGCGATGGGGTCGAGCCCGATCATGCCGGTGGCCACGTCGCCGTCCGCGATGGCCTGCACCTCGAGCGCGTGCAACCCGCAGAATTCGCCGATCTGATCGAACGTCAGGGCCGTGTTCTCCACCAGCCAGACGGCGGTTGCCTTCGGCATCAACGGACGCGGCATGACATCTCCTGTCGCAAAAACACGGAATGCCCGGCGCCGGCCTCCCGGCCGGCCGGGGCATGCCCCAAACCAGATTCACTTCAATATAGAAACCCGCGGCACGGGATCAAACCCGTGCAACCGCGCAGGGCCTCGCACGTTGCCAGTGTTATGCACGGGGTCTACCATCCCGGCAACGAAAACAACCAATGTCCAGGGAGGACGCAATGACCCTCAATCGCCGCGATCTGGTGCGGGGCGCGCTCCTGGGCGGTGCCGCCACGGCCGCGTTCGGCGCCGGATTGACCGCCGGGGTCCATCGCGCCGCAGCACAACAGACGATCGACACGCTGCAGTTGTTCGTGCCGGCCGCGCCCGGCGGCGGTTGGGACCAGACCGCCCGCACGATGGAGCTGGTGCTCCGGCAGATGAACGCCATCGGCGCGGCCCAGGTGACCAACGTGCCCGGCGCCGGCGGCGCCGTCGGCCTGCCCCAATTCGTCAACCAGTGGCGGGGCCGCCAGAACACGTTGATGGTGGCCGGCATGGTGATGGTGGGGGCCATCATCGCGAACAAGTCGCCGGTCAACCTGACCATGACGACCCCGATCGCCCGCCTGACCGGCGAGTTCGAAGTGATCGTCGTCCCCGCGGAGTCCCCGCACAAGGACATGCGCAGCCTGACCAATGCGCTGAAGCAGAACCCCGGCGGGGTGTCGTGGGCCGGCGGCTCGGCCGGGGGCACCGACCACATCCTGGTGGGCATGATCGCGCAGGCCGTGGGCGTCAATCCGACCCAGGCCTCGTATGTCGCGTTCGCCGGCGGCGGCCCCGCCCAGGCGGCCCTGCTGGGCAACCAGGTGACCGCGGGCGTGTCGGGCTACGGCGAATTCGCGGAACAGGTGAAAGCCGGCAAGCTGCGCGCGCTCGCCATCTCGGCCGACACGCGCCAGCCCGGCATCGACGTCCCCACGCTGAAGGAGCAGGGCATCGACGTCGAACTGTTCAACTGGCGTGGGGTCTTCGCCCCGCCCGGCGTGAACGCCCAGGCGCGGCAGAACATGATTCAACTGATGGAACGGATGTCCAACTCCGACCCGTGGAAGCAGGAGTTGGCACGCCGCGACTGGACCGGCATCTTCCTGGCCGGCGACCAGTTCACCCAGTACGTTCAGCAGGAAACCGAACGCGTCACCGGCGTCCTGAAATCCCTCGGCCTCGCGACCTGAGGCCGGATCGGGCATGAGGGAGCCCTCCGGGACGGTCGCACCGCGGCCGCGCCAGTGGCCGCAATTGCTGGTCGCGGCGGGTGTGACCGGGCTCGGGGTGCTGGTGCTGCTGCAAAGCCTCCGCATCCCGACCACCCCCATTTACGCCCAGGTCGGCCCCAAGGCGTTCCCGTTTGCCGTGGCGGGCGGGCTGATCGCCCTTGGCATCGCCCTCGCCGTGGCGTCGTTGACGGACCGTTGGGTGGACGAGGAGGGAATCCAGTCCGAAAGCGTGGACTGGCCGGCCATGGGCTGGCTTCTTCTCGGCCTGACCCTCAACCTCGCACTGATCCGGACACTTGGCTTCATCGTCGCATCCACGTGCATGTTCGTGTGCGTGGCCCGCGCGTTCGGCAGCCGAACCGTCCTGCGGGATCTCGGCGTTGGCATCCTGCTCGCCTCGGCGGCCTATTTCGGCTTCGACCGGCTGCTTGGGATCAACATCGGCGCCGGCATCCTCGACCACCTGTTCTGACCCCGCGCGGAGGCCGGCCCCTTGGACACGCTCGCCAACCTCGCCAACGGCTTCGCCATCGCGCTGACGCCGATCAACCTCATGTGGGCGGTGGTCGGCGTGACCCTCGGTACGGCCATCGGCGTGCTGCCCGGGCTGGGTCCCGCCCTGACCATCGCGCTTCTGCTGCCGCTCACCTACCAGGTGGACGCGACGTCCATCTTCATCCTGTTCGCCGGCATCTACTACGGCGCCATGTACGGCGGCTCGACGACCTCGATCCTGCTGAACACCCCCGGCGAGAGCGCGACGATCATCACCGCGCTGGAAGGCAACAAGATGGCCCGCCGCGGCCGGGGCGCCGCGGCGCTCGCCACGGCGGCCATCGGATCGTTCGTGGCCGGCACCGTGGGCACGGTCGGCCTGACGTTCCTGGCGCCGGTGGTGGTGGAATTCGCACTTCGGTTCGGCCCGGCCGACTATTTCGCGCTGATGGTCCTGGCGTTCGTGACGGTGTCGGCGGTGCTGGGCAGTTCGGTCATCCGGGGGTTGGTCAGCCTGTTCTTCGGCCTGTGGCTCGGCCTGATCGGCATCGACATGCAGACCGGCCAGCCCCGCTTCTGGTTCGGACTGACCGAACTCCTGGACGGGGTGAACGTCATCATCGTCGCCGTCGGCCTGTTCGCCGTGGGCGAAACGCTTTACATGGCCGCGCGGCGCAAGCACGGCGCGGACGAGGTGCTGCCGGTCGAAGGCTCGCTCTGGATGAGTCGCGAGGACTGGCGGCGTTCGGCGGGACCGTGGGTCCGCGGCTCGCTGCTGGGCTTCCCCATCGGCGCCCTGCCCGCGGGTGGTGCGGAAATCCCCACATTCCTGTCCTACTGGCTGGAAAAGAAACTGTCGAAGAATCCCGAGGAGTTCGGCAATGGCGCCATCGAGGGCGTTGCCGGCCCGGAGGCGGCCAACAACGCCTCGGCCGCGGGCGTCCTGGTGCCGATGCTGACCCTGGGCCTGCCGACATCGGCGACCGCGGCGATCATGCTGTCGGCCTTCCAAAGCTACGGGATCAATCCGGGACCGCAGTTGCTGCAGAGCCAGCCGCAACTGGTGTGGGGCCTGATCGCCAGCCTCTACATCGGCAACGTGATGCTGCTGGTCCTCAACCTGCCGCTGGTGGGGCTGTGGGTGAAGATCCTGAAGATCCCCGCGCCGCTGCTGTACGCCGGCATCCTGATCTTCGCCACCATCGGGACCTACGGGATCAGCCAGTCCCCGATCGACCTCGTGATCCTCTACCTGATCGGCGGCGTGGGCTACCTGATGCGGCGGTTCGACTTCCCGACCGCCCCGGTCATCATCGGCATGATCCTGGGCCCCTTGGCCGAGCAGACCTTCCGCCAGGCCATGACCATTGCCCAAGGGGATCTGAGCACGTTCGTGACCCGGCCGCTTTCGGCGACGCTGCTGGCACTTTCGGCCCTGCTGGTGCTCGGGCCGTTGGTCTGGCGCGTGCTGGCCGTCCGGGAACGGACCCGGACGGGGTGACGGGGGCGGAGCAAAGGGAAGGCCGCCCGGCCCCTATGCCGCCAGCAGGATGATCTTGCCGATGTGCGTGCTGCTTTCCATCAGCGCATGGGCCTTGTCCGCCTCGGCCAACGCGAACGTGGCGTGGACCGGCACGCGCACCCTGCCGGCGTCGATCAGGGGCCAGACCGTGGCGCGCACGGCCCGGGCGATGGCGCCCTTCTGTTCGACCGTGCGGGGGCGCAGGGTCGAGCCCGTGATGGTCAGACGCTTGGCCATCACCACGGGGATCGGGAATTCCGCCTTCCCTCCGCGCAGGCTGGCGATGGAGACATGCCGCCCCTCGACCGCCAGGCATTCCAGGTTGCGGGGGAAATAGTCGCCGCCCACCATGTCGAGGACCACGTCCACACCACGCCCGCCGGTCTCGGCCTTCACCACCTGGACGAAGTCCTCGGTGCGGTAATTGATGCCGCGCTTCGCCCCCAGCCCCTCGCAGGCGCGCGCCTTTTCATCCGATCCCGCCGTGGCGAACACGGTGGACCCCAGCGCCGCCGCCAGCTGCACGGCCGTGGTGCCGATGCCCGACGTGCCGCCATGGACCAACAGGCTTTCCCCCGGCTTCAGGGCGCCGCGCTCGAACACGTTCGTCCACACGGTGAAGACCGTTTCCGGCAGGCCGGCGGCCTCGACCGGCGACAGGCCCTTGGGCACGGGCAGGACCTGGGGCACGGGCGCCACCGCCCACTCGGCATAGCCGCCGCCGGCCAGCAAGGCGCAGACCGGATCGCCAACCTCGAACCCATCGGCCCCGGGGCCCAGGGCGGCAATCGTACCCGCAACCTCCAGCCCGGGGATGTCGGTCACGCCCGGCGGCATGGGGTAGAGCCCCAGCCGTTGCAGGACGTCCGGCCGGTTCACGCCGGCCGCCGCCACCTTGATCAGCACCTCGCCGTTGCCCGGCTGCGGCACGGGGCGCCGGGTCGGCTTCAGGACATCTGGTCCGCCGCCGGGCCGGGTGATCTCCACGGCGGTCATGGTGGCGGGAACGGATCCGGTCATGGGTTCGCCTCCGGCAAAGCGGTGCTGGCGGGCTTGCAGGAATACCCACGGGCGGGAACACTGTCCATGCCCCCCACCGACGACAACCCATGAGGAGGAGGCCTGCCCCATGGATCCGGACGATCTGCTTCCCCGCAAGCCGAAACCCGCCCAACGGGATCTGAGCACGATGTCCGTGGACGAGCTTCACGCCTACATCGGCGAGATGGAGGCGGAGATCGCCCGTGTGCGCACCGAGATCGAGCGCAAGACGGCCCACAAGGCGGCGATGGAGAACCTGTTCCGGAAAGGATGAACGCCATGGCGGGCTATACGCTCTACGGTGACAAGGGCAGCGGGTCGTTCACTCCCGAAGCCCTTTTGGCGGAAGCGGGTGCGCAGGTCGAACTTGTCGACGTGCCGCTTGCCTCGGACGCCCAGTTGCGTGCGGATTTCCTGCGCATCAATCCGTTGGGCCGCATTCCGGCACTGGTCACCCCCGAAGGCCAGGTGGTGACGGAGTCCGCGGCCATCCTGCTGACCATCGGCGATCGGCACGTGGAAGCCGACCTCCTGCCCGCGCCGGGCACGGCGGAGCGGGCGACCCTGTACCGCTGGCTGATGTTCATCGCGGGCAACGTCTACCCGGCCGTCACGCGCATGGATTATCCGGCCCGCTTCCACCCGGACCCGGCCGCCGCCGAGACCATCAAGGCGACCGCGCGGGAGGAAATGCGCGCCTTGTGGCGGATCGTCGAAACGCACTTGGCCCCGGGCCCCTTCGCCCTGGGCGACCGGTTCTCGGCGCTGGACGTCTACATTGCCAACCTCAGCCGCTGGGGCATCGGCCACGACTGGCGGGCCGCGCATTGCCCGCGCATCCAGGCGCTTGCGGACCGGGTGAAGGCCCGACCCGCCATCGCCCCGATCTGGGCACGGCACTTCGAGGAGTAGCAGGCACGCCGCCGGCCTCAGCCGGGCCGGCGCAGATCGTTGAGGACGAACACGCGCAACGCGCTCGACAGGTTGCCGGTGCGCGCGGCGTCCACTTCCGCGATCAATTGGTTCAGGGAAACGCCGCGGGCGGCGGCGATGCGCTTCAGCTCGTCCCAGAACTCGGGCTCCAGCGACACGCTGGTCTGGTGGCCCGCGATGCGGACGGAGCGCTTCATGGCCGATGGGGTCCGCGCCCCCGCCCATGACGGACGGGGGCGCGGAATGCCTTACCGCGGGCCGATCATCTGCTCGGGCCGGACCCACTGGTCGAACTGCTCGGAGGTCAGCAGGCCCAGTGCCAGCGCGGCCTCCTTGAGGGTGGTGCCCTCGGCGTGGGCCTTCTTGGCGATCTTGGCCGCGTTGTCGTAGCCGATGTGCGGGTTCAGCGCCGTCACCAGCATCAGCGAGCCGAACAGCAGCTGGTTGATGCGCTCGCGGTTGGGCTCGATCCCGACCACGCAGTTGTCGGTGAAGCTCATGCAGGCGTCGGCCAGCAGTTTCACCGACTGCAGCAGGTTGTAGATCATCACCGGCTTGAAGACGTTCAGCTCGAAATGGCCGTTCGAGCCGGCGACCGTGATCGCCACATGGTTGCCCATGACGTGGGCGCAGACCATGGTCATGGCCTCGGACTGGGTCGGGTTGACCTTGCCCGGCATGATCGAGGAGCCGGGCTCGTTCTCCGGCAGGCTGATCTCGCCGATGCCGCAGCGCGGGCCCGAACCCAGCATGCGCACGTCGTTGGCGATCTTCATCAGCGACACGGCCAGCACGTTCAGGGCGCCCGACGCCTCGACGATGGCGTCATGGGCGGCCAGCGCCTCGAACTTGTTCTCGGCGGTCACGAACGGCAGCTTCGTCATCTCCGCCACATGCCGGGCGAAGGCCACGTCGAAGCCCTTCTTGGCGTTCAGGCCGGTCCCCACGGCGGTGCCGCCCTGGGCCAGCTTGTACAGGCGCGGCAGGGTCGCGGCCACGCGCTCGATCCCGTACTCGATCTGGGTGGCGTAGCCCGAGAACTCCTGCCCCAGCGTGATCGGCGTCGCGTCCTGCAGATGGGTGCGGCCGATCTTCACGATGTCGTTGAACTCGTGCGCCTTCTTGTCGAGCGCCTTGTGCAGATGGCGCAGCGCCGGCAGCAGCGAGTTGTAGATCTCCAGCCCGGCCGCGATGTGCATGGCGGTGGGGAAGCTGTCGTTGGACGACTGCCCCATGTTGACGTGGTCGTTGGGGTGGACCGGCTTCTTCGAGCCCATCTCGCCGCCCAGGATCTCGATGGCGCGGTTCGAGATCACCTCGTTGGCGTTCATGTTGGTCTGGGTGCCCGAGCCGGTCTGCCACACCACCAGCGGGAATTCGTCGGCCATCTTGCCGTCGATCACCTCGTCGGCGGCCTTCACGATGGCTTCGCCCAGCGTCTTGTCCAGTGCGCCCAGTTCGATGTTGGCCAGTGCGGCCGCCTTCTTCTGGATGCCCAGCGCCTTGACGAGCGGGGCCGGCATGCGCTCGCCGCCGATCTTGAAGTTCTGGATCGACCGTTGGGTCTGGGCGCCCCAGTAGTGGTTCGCGGGCACCTCGATCGGGCCGAAGCTGTCGGTCTCGATGCGGGTCTTCGTCTCGGCGGCCATGGTGGGTCCTTCCGGCAGGACGGTTTTGAGTTCCGGGCGCAGGGTTTAGCGTCCCGGCGCGTGGGGGGCAAGCGGGGGCCGGGACACTTCCGGGGGAAGGGTCCGCCTTACGGCGATACCGGCGGCGGGCCGCACAGCACCGCCCGCAGGACCGCCGCCTCGGTGGCGAAGGCCGCCGCGCGGAATGCCGGGTCCAGCAATGGTTCGTGCAGGACCGGCCGTGTCAGCACGGCGGCATCGCTGTCGTGCGGGATCGTGTAGGCCGTGGTGAACGCGCACGCGATGTCGCCGCTACCGTGCCCCCAGAAACCGCCGACCCGTGCCAGCCCAACCCCCGCCCGCTTGGCCAGGCGGCGAAGCTGGCGGTGGTCCAACGGCAGATCGGTGGCAAGGATCACGATAACGGAACCGCGGTCGGGCTGGTCGCCCGCCGGCGCGCCGTCCGACTCCCGCCGCAGGACGTCGCGCGCCGGCCGCCCGTCGATGCGCAGGTCGTCCGCACGTCCGAAATTGGACAGGACAAGCGCACCGACCGTCCAGGTCCGCCCACCCACGTTCACAACGCGCGAGGCGCTGCCGATGCCGCCGTTCCGTCCGAAGCTGGTCATGCCGCGTCCGGCCCCGACCGCCCCCTGGGCGAAGTCGGGCCCCGCGGCCTCCAGCGCTTCGAAGACATGCGCCTCGGTCACCGCGAACGCGTGCAGGTCGTTGCGGCGCCCGTCGTTGCATTCGAACACCACCGGATTGACGGTGGAGGTGGTGCGACCGACCGCGGGATTGGACCGCAACGTCCACCGGACCAGGGCCGTCGCCGCCGTGCCGACGGCGAAGGTGTTGGTCAGCACCAAGGGCGTCTCGATGGTGCCAAGCTCGTCCACCTGGACCAGACCGGTGGATTTGCCGAACCCGTTCAGGACCACCCCGGCGGCCGCGACCTTGTCCTGGAACAGGTTGCCGCCATGGGGCAGCAGCGCGGTCACACCCGTGCGCACCCCGGCCCCATCCGGGGTGCGCCCGTCCAGGGTGCGGTGGCCGACCGCGACGCCCGGCACATCGGTGATCGCATCACGCGGGCCCGCCGGCAGCTCGCCGATGCGGACGCCAAGATGGGCCAGCGGATCCATAAACCCCCTCCATTGCACACGAGGCGCGGAGGATCGTCCGCAAACGGGCGTTGCGCAAGCAGGCCCGGTGCGCAGGTCGAACGCCGGGGCACCCGCTCGTATCGGTTGCCGAACGGAACCCATCCGCATCATCGCGCGTTCGAAACTCGAATCTCACCGAACCACCACGTGGGGGACGTGACATGTTCAGACTTGCCATTATCGCGGTGCCGGCCGCCCTGGCCCTGGCGGCGTGCGGCAGCACGGCCGAAGAGCGTGCCGCAACGGGTGGCGGCTCGGGTATTGTCGCCGGGGCGCTGGTCGGTGGTCCGGTGGGCGCAGCGGTCGGCGGTGCCGTGGGTGCCGCGGCGGGCACCGCGCTCGACGATCAGGCGAAGGGCGGATTGATGGACGAACAGGGGATCAACCTGTCCGGCCTGCGCCGTCCCGGATCCGGGAGCGAGGCGGCCGACCGGTCCCGGCGCGACACGATGGGCCGATCGCAAGCCACCGCGAGGGACCGGGCGCAGGATGAACGGGCCCGGACCGAGGAGTTGAACCGGGCGCAGACGGAAGCCGCGCGCAGCGGAGGCCAACCCCCGCTGCGCCGCATGCCCTGATCCGGGTCGCGGGGCGTGTGACGGTCCGGGCGGACCGCGTCAGGCCGCCCGGAACACCTTGCCCGGATTCATCAGGCCGTGGGGATCGAGTGCCGCCTTGACGGCGCGCATGACATCCACGGCTTGGCCGTGCTCCTTTTCAACGAAGTCGATCTTGCCGTAGCCCACACCGTGCTCACCGGTGCAGGTGCCGCCGAGGGCCAGCGCCCGTTCGACCATGCGCACGTACAAGGCCTCGGCCCGCGCCATCTCCTCCGCGTCATCGGGATCGACGATCAGGCAGAGATGGAAGTTGCCGTCGCCGACATGCCCCACCACCGGCGCCAGCAGCCCGGACGTGGCGATATCGGCCTTGGTCTCGACAATGCATTCGGCGAGACGGGAAATCGGCACGCACACGTCGGTGGCCCAGCCGCGGGATCCCGGGCGCAATGCCATCGCCGCGTAGTAGGCGTTGTGCCGCGCCTCCCACAGGCGGGAGCGTTCCTCCGGCCGCGTGGCCCATTGGAAGCCGGCCCCGCCGTTGTCGGCGGCAAATGCGGCCACCAGCTCCGCCTGCTCCTTCACGCCGGTTGGTGTCCCGTGGAACTCCAGGAACAGGTGCGGGACCACGGGCAGGTCGAGCCTGGAATATCTGTTGCAAGCGTCGATCTGGACCTCGTCCAGAAGCTCGATGCGCGCCACGGGCACACCGACCTGAATGGTCTGGATGACCGTATCCACGGCGGCCTTCACGTTGGGAAAGGCGCACACCGCGGCCGACACCGCCTCGGGCAGGCCGTGCAGACGCAACGTGACCTCGGTGACGATGCCGAGCGTCCCTTCGGATCCGACGAACAAGCGGGTCAGGTCATAGCCCGCCGCCGATTTGCGGGCCCGGCCGCCGGTGTGGATCACCCGCCCGTCCGCCAGAACCACCGTCAAACCCAGGACGTTCTCGCGCATCGTCCCGTAACGGACGGCGTTGGTGCCCGAAGCCCGGGTGGACGCCATGCCGCCGATCGACGCGTCGGCGCCGGGGTCGATTGGAAAGAACAGGCCGGTGTCGCGCAGGTGTTCGTTCAGACGCTTGCGGGTCACGCCCGCCTGGACCGTGCAGTCCAGATCGTCCGGGCTGACCCGGAGCACGCGATCCATGCCGGAAACATCGATGCACACGCCGCCCCGCAGTGCGGCCACGCCCCCTTCCAGCGCGGTGCCGGTCCCGAACGGAACCATCGGCGTGCGGTGCCGGAAGCACGCGCTCGCAACGGCCGAAACCTCGGCCGTGGAGAGCACGAAGGCGACCGCATCGGGCGGGACCACCGGGTGGTAGGACTCGTCCCGGCCATGCTGTTCGCGGACCGCCCCGGATGTCGACAGCCGGTCCCCCAGGAGTTCACGCAACTCCACTTCCAAGCCCGGATGAAGAGCCGTCGCGGCCTCGGTGTTGGTCGGGCGGGCCATGCGTTGCCTCCTGGCGGCGGTTGACGCAGGAACACGCTAGGGCGCCAGCGGCCAAGCGGCAAGCCGGGGGCGCATAGCCCCCACCCATCAAAGGGAGTAGAATGACGTTCCCGCCGGGACCGTTCTCGTCTATGGTCCTGCAGGAATACGGCAAGAGGGTCCTATGTCGGAAGCATCCGCGTCACCCCGGACGGGTGCCGATGATGCGTCGGAGTTGCAGAGCGACGATCTTGCCCGGGACAGCCTCCACATGCTGCCCATGGGCATGCTGCCGGTACGCACCCCCGGCCTGAAGCGTGCCCGGCTGATCAAGAACCACCGTCTCGCGACGATGGTGGAACTGTTCCGCGACGATGCGACCGGCAGCGGTCAGGTGGAGCCGACCGATCTGCCCCGCCTGTTCCAGGGCTGGCCCGAGGAGGTCGAAGAGGACCTCCATATGATCCGCCGGCTGGCGAGCATTCCCAGCTTCGACGTCTATTCCCTGCGCATCCAGCTCCGGCACCTGGACATTCCGGTGGACAGCCAGGAATCCCTGTGCCTGTCCGGCCGCAAGCGGCAGGAGCTGACCAATGCCATGAAGCGGTTCACGCGACCGCTGATCTGGCACATCTACGGGACGGAGGAGACCGACGTCTCCGACGTCTCCGAGATCCTCCACCTCCTCCAGCATCCGAACCGGGAGGAGGCGCTGCGCAATCTCAAGCTGATGGCGCAGAGCCTGAAGGTGACCCTGCCCGAGATCCCCCGGTTCCTGGAGGATTACGGGGACATCTTCCTGTCCCTGGCCTATTTCCGCGAAATCCTGGACCAGGTGGTGCCCGAGATCACCGATTTCCTGGCCTGGATCCGCGAGGCCACGGAAAGCTGGCAGATGCGCGAGAACCGCCACGCGGTCCGGGCGATGGAGGCGGTGGACTCCAAGCTCACCTACATCACCGGCTCGATCGTCGGGCGATTCCAGAGTTTCGACCGGCGCACCAAGGACTTCTGGGACGACATCACGGCCGAGCAGTTCCACGGGGTGCGCGACATGATCACCTCGCACCACACCACCATTGGGGGCGTGCTGTGCGGGCTGGTGCTCAAGATGGACCTTTGGCGCGCCCGCCACCCGGATCCGGGCTCCGTCGGGCCGCGCAAACGGGCCGACTTCGTGCAGGCCGAAATCGCTCCGGGCCTGAATTGGGTGTTCGACCTGGAACGCAGCGCCGCCGGGGTTTGACGCGGCCCCGCCTTATGCCCAATGGAGCGGCTGGAAGCGGTCGATCAGGCCGGACACCAGCGCCGTCCAGTCCTCAATTCCCTCCTGCAACAGCGACAACTGGTCCGGAAGGCCGGGCTCGAACGCGCTCCGCACCTCGCCGCAACCGAGACGGACATCGGCACGCAGGGTCCGCGCGATGCGCTGCATGCGGGAATTGTCCATCAGGCAGACCATGGTCACGGGCGCAAGCCGCCGGTTGCGGGCCAGGTTCAATGCACGCCGGGTGAGCTCGGTCCCGATGCCGCGGCCCTGGAACGGCCGCTCCACCGAAACCGCCAATTCGGCCCCGCCGGGGCGCCACAACGGGACGTCCGCAGACAGTTCGGCCGCACCGCGCAGGATGCCGTCCACAAACGCGCCCACCACGATGGTCCGCGTCCAATCCAGCCGTCCGCACCGCAGGTCGATACCGGCATCGCCGACCGCACCCGTGAACCGCGAACGGCGGTCGGCACCTTCCAACCGCTTGAGATGCAATGCGTAATCGTTCCGCTCGTTCAGCAGAAGCTTGCGGTAAGCGACCATCCGATCCTCCAGGTCCCGCGTTCCCACGCAGCCCTCGAAGCGCCCCACCCCTAACGGTTTAATCATTTTGGCATCACCGGTCCGACCCTGCCTCCGCCTCTTGCTGCAACGCAACAGACAAAGCCGGAAACCGGTCCTGCACGGCGGGCATGGCTATGCGGTCGATCGGACCATCACAGCCCACCCCCTTGCCCCGCGTGCCCTACCCCGTATTCTTGCCCGAGTGGCGATGGGGGCCCGCGGACCGGCGGATGAGCATCTGGGGTAAGATCGTGGGCGGGGCGGCCGGATTCGCCGTCGGTGGGCCGATCGGCGCATTACTTGGCGCCATGGCCGGTCACGCCGTGGACAGCCTGCAGACGGTCGACGCCCCGCCGGGCGGGGAGGTTCTCGCCAGACAATCCGACACCGAACGGGACGAGACCCGTCATATCGCCTTCACCATCGGCGTGATCGTCCTCGCCGCGAAAATGGCAAAGGCGGATGGGGCGGTGACGGTGGACGAGGTGGCGGCGTTCCGCGAGGTCTTCCACGTTCCGCCGGAGGAGCTGGGCAACGTCACTTGGCTGTTCGACCGCGCCAAGCGCGACAGCGCCGGCTTCGAACCCTATGCACGGCAGATCGCCCGTCTGCTGCGCCATCGCCGACCGGTTCTGGAGCGGTTGCTGGACGGGCTGTTCCACATTGCCCGCGCCGATGGCGGCATCCACGATGCCGAGGTGGAATTCCTGCGCGACGTGGCCCGGATCTTCGGCTTTTCGGATATCGAGTTCGAACGCATCCGCACCAGCAACGGAGCGAACGGAACCCCGGACCCTTATGCATTGCTGGAGGTTGATCCCTCGGCCACCGACGCCGAGGTTCGGGCCGCATACCGCCGGCTGGCCCGCGAGCACCATCCCGACCAGTTGATCGCCCAGGGCGTGCCGCCGGACTTCGTGGCACTCGCCAACCACCGGATGGCCGTCATCAACGAGGCCTGGGCCGCGATCCGGCACGAGCGCGGAATTTGAGGGACCGCCCGCGATGGACACGCCGGGGCCGCGCAATCGAGTGGACGTCCCGGCGGACTGGGCCGCCGCCGCCGCCCGCCTGACCAAGGGCGGAGCCCTCCGCGTCCTGGTGTTGGGCCCGGCCGATTCGGGCAAGACCACGGTGTGCACCCTGCTGCTCTCCATCGCATCGGACCGGGGACGATCGGCGGTGCTGGTCGATGCGGACGTGGGCCAGAAGATGTCCGGGCCACCGGCCTGTGTGACCCTCGGCCGGACACCGGGGCAGGCGATGCCGGATGCGCTTTGGTTCGTCGGCACGACGGATCCGGTGCATGGCTGGGACCGCACGGTGGCCGGCCTCGGCCGCCTGGGACGGCACACGACGGCAGATCTGGTTCTGGCGAACACGGGCGGCCTCCTGGCCGGACCGGGCCGGCGGCTGAAGGCCGCCAAGATCCGGGCATTCGGTCCCGATCTGCTGCTGGCCCTGGGCGCGGGGCCGGATCTGGACCTCATCCTGGCGGACCATCCGCACATACCGGCCCTGCGGCTCGCCCCCTCCGCGCAGGCACGCCGGAAGACGCCGGGCGAGCGGCGGCAGGCCCGCCAAGCCGCCTTCGCACGGTACTTCGCCGACGCAACGACGTGGACGTTCCCCGGCATGCCCCCGGGAACACCCGCAGTCCCGGTCCCGGGGCTCCTGGTCGGCTTGGCGGACCATGCCGGCCGCGACATCGGCATGGGCATTGCCAGCGGCCTGGACCCGGTTTCCGGAACCGTGGCGCTGCGGACGCCGGTGCCCGCACGGATGGTGGACCGACTGTCCTGGGGGGCCATTCACCTCGACGCGGTCTTCCGTGAGACGCGCCCGGCCAGGCCGCCGGCGAGTGCACCGCCCACCACCGAGCGATGATCGGCGCGGCGTTTTGACCGGACGGGACCTTTGCCCGATACGTGCCGTTGGTAGCGGGCACGGAAAAAAGGCCCCCGCATGGATACAAACAGCCCCGGCCAAGGCCACCCCGGATCGGGCAACGCGAGCGCCCCTCCCTTCCGGTCCCTGGTGGTGTTCGGCGACAGCCTGTCCGACACCGGCAATGCCGGCCGCTTCTGCGACGGACCGGTGTGGGTGGAGGTGATGGCCGAGCAGTTCGGGGCCTCGGTGCCCCCCAGCCACATGGGCGGTCCGAACTACGCCGTCGGCGGCGCCCGCCTTTCGGACGGCGTCAATGCCCTGCCGCAGCAGGCCGAGCGCTACCTGTCCGCCCTTCACGCCGCCGGGCCGGCGTCAAGACCGGCGCCCGGCACGCTGCACATCGTCTACGGCGGCGCCAACGACCTGCTGGCGGCCCCGTGGGCGCCGAACCAGACGACGCTGGTGCGCGACGCCATCGCGGCACTCCGGTCCATTCTGGACGGGCTGGCGTCCGTGGGGGCGGTGGACGTGCTGGTGCCGAACCTGCCGAACATCGGCTATGCGCCGCTGGTCCGCAGCCTTGGCCCGGTGGCCGAAGGGTTCGCCCGCGCACTCACCCGGGACTTCAATGCCCATCTTGCGGCCCTGCTGGACGAGGCCGGGACGCGCCATCGGCCGATGCGGCTGCACCGCCTGGACGTGCACCAATTGGCCGAAACGCTGATGGCCGATCCCGCCGCGGCCGGCTTCCGGAACACCACCGTGCCCTGCCCCAGCCGCAGCGGCTGCGACGGCTACCTGTTCTGGGACAACCTGCACCCCACGGCCGCCGCCCACGCGCGCTTGGCGGATGCCGCCCTGCGCGCCCTACCCGCAGGCATCCGGTAGGACGCCGCCACCCGCTCACACGTTCAGCAACAGGTTCTCGCGTTCCCAACTGGAGATGACACGGTTGTAGGCCTCGTATTCGGCCTCCTTCACCGCCGTCAGCGCGTCCACGAACCGCTCGCCGAAGATCTCCTTCAGCGGACGCGAGGCCTGGAATTTGGCGAGCGCCTCGTTCTGGTGGCGCGGCAGGGTGAAGGCGAGCCGGTAGGCCGAGCCCTTCACCGGGTCGGTGGGCTCCAGGTCCTGGACCATGCCGAGATAGCCGCAGGCCAGCGACGCGGCGATGGCGAGATAGGGGTTGGCATCGGCCCCGGCCACGCGGTTCTCCACCCGCCTTGCGTCGGGCGTGGTCACCGGGACGCGCAGGCCGGTCGTCCGGTTGTCGCGCCCCCAATGCACATTGATCGGCGCATCGGCGTTCGGCACCAGCCGGCGATAGGAATTGACGTTGGGGGCCAGCAGGGGCATGGCGGCCGGCAGGAATTTCTGAAGCCCGGCGATGTGGGCCATGAACAGGTCCGTGTCGCGCCCCTCGTCGTCGGAAAACAGGTTCCGGCCGGTCTCCAGGTCGATCAGGCTCTGGTGGATGTGCATGGCGCTGCCCGGCTCGTTCTGCATGGGCTTCGCCATGAACGTGGCGTACACGTCGTGCCGGAAGGCGGCCTGGCGCACCGTGCGCTTGAACAGGAAGACCTGGTCGGCCAGTTCCAGCGGGTCGCCGTGGTTGAAGTTGATCTCGATCTGGGCGGCCCCGGCCTCGTGGGTCAGGGTGTCCACGTCGATCTCCTGCGCCTCGCAGAAGTCGTAGACCTCCTCGAAGATCGGGTCGAACTCGTTGACGGCATCGATCCCGAACGCCTGCCGCCCGCTTTCCTGCCGGCCCGACCGGCCGACCGGCGGCTGCAGGGGATAGTCGGGATCCTTGTTCACCTGGACCAGGTAGAATTCCAGTTCGGGCGCCACGACGGGCTTCCAACCCCGCGCCTCGTACAGCGCGAGCACCCGCTTCAGCACATGGCGCGGCGAGAAGTCGACCGGGCTGCCGTCGGCCTGCACGCAGTCGCCGATCACCTGCGCGGTGGGTTCCTGGTACCAGGGGACGAAGCGGATCGTGCTCTCATCGGGGATCAGGTAGACGTCCGAATTGGCATCCGAGGTCACGTCCTCGTCCGACGGGTATTCGCCGGTGACGGTCTGGACGAAGATCGCCTCGGGCAGACGAATGCCGCGGTCCCGCAGGATACGCAGGAACTTCTCCGCCGGCAGGATCTTGCCGCGGGCGATGCCGTTCATATCCGGCACCAGGCACTCGATCTCGGTGATGCGGTTTCTGTTGATGAAGTCTTGAAGGATTTGCATTGCCGACGCGGCTTCGGCCGCACTCCCCGTTGCTGACGCCATCGTACAGGAACCAGTGTGGGACCGGTGGGAACCGCGCGCCAGTGGTAAAGGAGGGGTCCCCGCCATTTGACGGAGATGCTAAACGACCGCATGGTCCCTCCCATCGAACAGCCCGCCCCCACACGTCCGCCGCTCGCCGGGTCGATCCGCTGCGACGTGGCCGTGGTCGGCGGCGGCCTGCTGGGCCTGTCCGCCGCGCTCGAACTGGCCACACGCGGACGCGACACGGTGGTTCTGGAGGCCGACCACGTCGGCAGCGGCGCGTCGGGCCGCAACGGCGGCCAGATCGTCACCGCCTACGCCCCCGGCATGGCGCGAATCGAGGCCTGGGCGGGGACGGACGACGCACGGGTCCTGTGGGACATCGCCGAGATCGGCAAGCGCCTGATCGTGGAACGGGTCGAACGCCACGGCATCGACTGCGGACTCCGGCGGGGTCTGGTTTATGCCGGCCTCAAACCCCGCCACGCCCGCGAGGCGGCGGAGCTTGTGGCCGAATGGCGCCGCTACGGGCACACGGACGCGCGGGTGTTGGACCGGGATGGGGTGCGCGCACTCGTCGCCAGCGAGCGGTACACCTGCGGCGTTTGGGACGGTGGAGGCGGCCAACTCGAACCCCTGGCCTATTGCCGCGGTCTGGCCCGGGCCACCGAAGCCTCCGGTGCCCGCATCTTCGAGGGAACCCGCGTGCAGCGGCTGCGCACGGCGGGGTCCGGCTTCCACCTGGAGACCGGGGGCGGCATCGTGGATGCGCGGACGGTGGTGCTGGCCGGCAACGCCCTGCTCGGTCGGGTGGAACCCCGGATCGCGGGCCTCATCCTGCCGGTCACCACCGGGATGATCGCCACGGCGCCGTTAGGCCGGGATCTGGCCGACCGCCTGATCCCGGCCGGCGTGCCGGTGTCGGACATGAACCTGGTGCTCGACTATTTCCGCATCGACCACGAGACCCGGCTCCAGTTCGGGGGCGGGGTCAGCTATTCCGGGATCGCTCCCCCGCGGCTTGCGGCCAATCTCCGCCGCAAAATGCTGCGGGTGTTTCCCGCGCTGCGTGACGTGCCCGTCGAACGGTCGTGGACCGGCCGGATCGACATCTCCTTGAACCGCATGCCGCAGACCGGCCTGTTGGACGGCCGCATCTACTACGCGCAGGGCTTCTCCGGACATGGGGTGGCGTTGACGCAATCCATCGGCCTTGCCATCGCCGAGGCCGTCACCGGCGCGCCGGCGCGGTTCCAAACCCTCGCCCGCCTGCCCCACCATCCCTTCCCCGGCGGCCCGCTGCTGCGCCGGCCGTCGCTGATCATGGGCATGGCCTGGGCCCGGCTGTGGGACGCACTGTAGATGAACAGCGTGGCCCCGATGAAGCAGCCCCAAAGCGCCGCCAGGACAAGTTGAACGTACACTTGAGGCATCAAGGACCAGATCGCGAAGGAGACCGCGACCGCAGTGCCCACCGTGCCGATCCACAGCGTGGTGCCGGCCGTTCCATTTCCCCCGCCACCGGCTCCCATGGCGGTCGCACCAACGGCTGCCCGCCGACGAGCCGCATGGCCCATTTTTCGAAGCGGCTGCGATAGGGTTCCATGGCCTCTCCGATAAGGTGCCTGGGCACCGCGACCAGGCTGTCAGAACACATCCAGCTCCAGGCTGAGCAGCCCCAGCGCCCACTCCCGCAGGTCCTGGGCGAAGGTTGCGATGCCGATCCCGCCCGTCACGGCCACTAGATTGCCGAAATACCCCAGGGTCCCATCCCTCTTGCGGTGGCACACCCAGGCCCCGGAGTCCCCTTGCAGCGGCCACTTTGCGTGGGCCTGTCCGACGCGCCCGCCCGTTGCCAGGGCGTCGGAGAAATCGAACATGTGCGAGAAGCAGTCGTCCTCGGCGATGATCGTCGATCAGCCGGCCCAGCCTTTGGTGGTGATGTCCCTCCCGCCATGCCATGCCGCGCAATGGATCTGGCTGGATACACCTTCCCAGGCGGGAAACTCGGCAACCTCGGCCAACGGTAGCAGCCACCCCCTCGCACTTTCGGTGGGCCATCGAACCAGGTGGCGAGGCGTCGAAGGCGGCCGTCCGGTCAGCCCTTATGGCTGTGCCACCGCGAAGGTGTCGCAGGCCTGCACGTCGCCGACCTCGAACCCGCGGGCGAACCAGCGCTGACGCTGCTGCGACGTGCCGTGGGTGAAGCTTTCCGGCACCACGCGGCCACGGCCCTGCTGCTGCAGCCGGTCGTCGCCGATGGCGCTGGCGGCGTTCAGCGCCTCTTCGATATCGCCGGGCTCCAGTGTCCGGCGCTGGCGCTCGGAATGGTGCGCCCAGATGCCGGACAGGCAGTCCGCCTGCAATTCCAGCCGCACCGACAGCTCGTTGGCCTCACCCCGGGACACCCCCTGTTGCGCCTGCCGCACACGGTCCGAGATGCCGAGCAGCGTCTGCACATGGTGGCCCACCTCGTGGGCGATGACATAGGCCTGGGCGAAGTCGCCGGGCGCCTGGAAGCGGTCGCGCAGTTCGCGGTAGAAGCTGAGGTCGATGTAGACCTTCTGATCCAGCGGGCAGTAGAAGGGCCCCATCGCGGACTGGGCCGCGCCGCAAGCGGATTGCACGGCGCCCGAGAACAGGACCAGGGCCGGCTCGCGGTAATCCCGGCCGGCCTGGGCGAACAATCCGTTCCAGACATCCTCGGTGTCGGCCAGCACGACCGAAACGAAGGCCTTCAATTCGTCCGGCTGTCCGTCCGGCGCCCCGGTCGTGGAGCCCGCCCCGGCATGATCCTGGACCGGTGGTGCGTCGAGCCCCCCTCCCCGGCCCGTCTCCTGTCCGGTCTCATAGCCGGTGCCGGAGCCGTACCCGGCTCCGCCCCCACCGCCGCCGAGGAACACGGCGGGATCGATGCCGAAGACGAAGGACAGCACCAGAACAACGACTATGCCACCGATGCCGAGCCCCCCGGCGCGGCCCATGCGGACGCCCGGCCGGCCGCCGGGAATTCGTCCGAACCCGCCGGGCAGGCGCGGGCCGAAGCCCCCGCCGCGCCGGTCCTCGACGTTCTCGCTTTCCCGTCCGCCGCGCCACCGCATCCGCAATGCCTCCGCCCACTCGACGGGGAGTCAACCGGCGGGATCCGGGATCGGGTTCCCGCGCCCGATCCTCCTTCTGGCCCGATCCTTCTACTGGATGGTCTTCAGCACCTCGGCGAGCGTGCCGAACATTTCGTCGATGTGCGACTTCTCCAGGATGAGGGGCGGGGACAGGGCGATGATGTCGCCCGTGGTCCGGATCAGCAGGCCCCGCTCGTAGCACTTCAGGAAGGCGTCGAACGCCCTGGCCGTCGGCTTGCCGGGAATGGACTCCAGCTCGATGCCGGCGATGAGGCCCAGATTGCGCAGGTCGATCACGTTCGGCAGCCCTTTGAGGCTGTGCACGGCCTCTTCCCAGTAGGGCGCAAGGTCGGCCGCGCGTTGGAACAGGCCTTCCTCCTGGTACACGTCCAAGGTGGCAAGGGCTGCGGCGCAGGCCAGCGGGTGGCCCGAATAGGTGTAGCCGTGGAACAGTTCGATCTGCCCCTCCGGCCCCTGCATGAAGGCGTCGTAGATATGCTTCTTCGCGAACACCGCGCCCATTGGGACGGCGGCGTTGGTCAGGCCCTTGGCCACGGTGATCAGGTCGGGTTCGACGCCGAAATGATCGGTGGCGAACGCCGCCCCCAGGCGGCCGAAGCCGGTGATCACTTCGTCGAAGACGAGGAGGATGCCGTGCTTGTCGCAGATGGCCCGGAGCTTTTCCAGATAGCCCTTGGGCGGGATCAGCACACCGGTCGAACCGGCCACCGGCTCGACGATCACGGCGGCGATCGTGCTGGGGTCGTGCAGGGCGACGATGCGTTCGAGATCATCGGCCAGATGGGCCCCCCATTCGGGCTGCCCGCGCGTAAAGGCCTGATGCTCGCGGCTGTAGGTGTGCGGCAGGTGATCCACGCCGGCCAGAAGCGGGCCGAAGAACTTGCGGTTGTTGACGATGCCGCCGACCGAAATACCGCCGAAGCCGACGCCGTGGTATCCGCGCTCGCGTCCGATCAGCCGCGTGCGCGCGCCCTCGCCCCGCGCCCTGTGATAGGCCAGCGCGATCTTCAGGGCGGTGTCGACGGCCTCGGAGCCCGAGTTCGCGTAGAACACGTATTCGAAGTCCTTGGGCAGCATGGCCGTCAGGCGGGACGCCAGCTCGAACGCCTTCGGATGCCCCATCTGGAAGGCGGGGGCGTAGTCCAGCTCCATCGCCTGGCGCTGGATGGCTTCGACGATCTTGGGCCGGGCATGCCCGGCGTTGACCGCCCACAGGCCCGCGGTGCCGTCCAGGATGCGGCGCCCGTCCTGGGAGGTGTAGTGCATACCCTCCGCGCCCACCAGCATTCGCGGCGCCTTCTTGAACTGCCGGTTCATCGTGAACGGCATCCAGAAAGCTTCCAGGTTGTTGGGCTGGGGTGCGACGGGTCCGTGCATGGGATGTGCCCTCGGGACAGATGGCGTTGGCCATCACGCTAGACCCGGGCAGCGGCCTCCTTCAAGAGCGGCGCGTCGACCCTCTTCGCCCGGAAGGTCACACGGAACTCGGCCCCGGGCATGCGCGGCAGCGCTTCGGCCTGCCCGCCGATCTGGCGGGACAGGGCCACCACAAGCTGCAGGCCCAGACCCGCCGATCGGCCCAGATCGAACCCCTCGGGCAGACCGGGCCCGTCGTCCTCCACCGAAAGCACCAGTTCGGTGTCGCCGGCCGGGCGCAGGAACACGCGCACGTTCGCACGGCCGTCGGACTTGCCGTACTTCCGTGCGTTGGTCACCAGCTCGTTGGTCACGATGGCCAGCGGCACGGCGTGATCGGTATCCACGTCGGCATCCGCTTCCAGGACGAGTTGCACACGATCGCGCCCCCCGCCCGCGCGCTCCAGGTCGGCGCACAGGCTTTCCAACAACGGGCCCAGGCGGACGGTCTCCACATCCTCGGTCCGGTACAGGCGGTCGTGAACGGCGGCAATGGAGTGCACCCGCGCCGCGGCTTCGGCGAAGCGGCGCCTGGCGTCCGCGTCGTCCACGTCCCGGCTTTCCAGGCGCAGCAGGCTGGACACCAGTTGCAGACTGTTCTTGGTGCGGTGGTTGACCTCCTTCAGCAGCCGGTCCTTCTGCTGCATGAGGGTCTCGCGCTCGGTGACGTCGCACAGCGTGCCGATGGCGCGCAGTTTCCGACGCTCCCCCCCCACCTCGCCGAAGAAGGTCCGACCGTGCGCGGCCAGGTACCGGATGGAGCCATCGGCCGCCGACACGCGGAAACGGATGTCGATCACCCCATCGCCCGCGGGATCCCAGGACCGTTCCAAGGCCTCCATGCAGCGGTCGCGGTCGTCCGGGTGGACCAGCGTTTGAAACAGTTCGACGGACGGCGTCGCGTGCCGCGGCATCCCCATCAGATCCTTTGCGCGGTCGGACCAGTCGATGAAGCCATGGATGAAATCCTGCTCCCAGATGCCGAGGCCGGTGGCATCCACCGCGATGACAAGGCGCTCGGACACCCGGTCCGGGCAGACCCTGGCGGCGTACCGGTCGGCGAGGGCGATGACCACGCCATGGGCGCGCACGGCCCGCCCGGAGGCGTCGGCCAGGAAACGCCCGTGTTCCGCGACGCATCGCCAGCGCCCGCCGGCCACGGCGATGCGAAATTCCACATTGAACCCCCCCGCCCCGGCGCGGGCAGCGCACAGGGCATCGTCGACGGCGGGCCCATCCTCGGGATGGATCAGCGCCCGGAAGGAGCGGGCGGTCTGCTCGAAGTGCACGCGGTCGATGCCCAACAGGGCGTAGGCATTGTCCGACAGCCGTATTTTGTCCGTGGCCAGATCCCATTCCCAGGCGACTGCACCGGCCGCCTCCAGTGCGACGCCGAGATGTTCCCCACCGGTGGCCGACCAGCCCGGAACGGGCACATCGCCGTACACCCATCGCCGGACCACCCGGGACACCCCCCTCAAAGGCCGAAGGACGAACCGCCGACCACCACTCCAGACCAAGGACAGAACCATCATGCATCCGATGGCGGTCAACGGCGCCCCGGACGACGTTTCCGGCCCCGCCCCCTCGAACGCCCGGGGCGGGCCAAGGCCGGGTGCCGGGAACCGTGCGTCGCCGGAAGGAGGCAACGGCAGCACCGGTTCGGAGGGATCGGCCTGCATCCATGAAGTCTGCGCCGCGAAAGCCAACGGGTCCACGTGGCGCTCCGCCAGCCCTTCGCCAGTGCGCCGGGCGGAAGCGTTCGAACAGGTTTCGAACGCGACTGCGGACGCCAGCGCGGTGGCAACGAACAGGAAAAGGCGGCCGAGAAGGGTCATGGACAACACCCGTGCACCAATCCGCTTATAGGCGGGCGGCCACGACGCCACTACTCTCCCATCGGAGCCTGACCCGGCGCATGGGAGGCAGCGAAGGCGATCCACGAAGGAAGAGCCCCGAAGGCTCGATCTGCGCGCATGCGGCCCGCCCCTGGTTGCGCCGGGACCGGTGCAACCCGTTCCGAAGCAATGGATGGAGGCTTGCCCGGTGCCCTGGCGAGGGTACACTCCCGGCCTTTTTCCAAGCGGACCCCGGACATGCGCAAGATCCTTCTTCCCGCCGCACTCATGGCGCTGGCCGCCGGCGCCGCGCAGGCACAGCAATCCCAGCCACCCGGAGCCGGTGCCGCGGCGCAACAGGACCTGGGACCGCAAATGCGACGCCTGATGGCGCCCGCGCAGCCGCAGGACATGACGCTGCGCCCGCTCGGCGCCCCCCTGTCCGCCCTGCTGAACCAAGGGTGGGAGATGGTGGCCGCAAGCGTCACCAACGGGGCGGAGATGTATGTGCTGCGCCAGCGCGGCAAGCACGTGCGCTGCCTGTTGCTGCCCACCGACCTCAGCGCGGCCCGCCCCGAACGCCTTTCGCTGTGCGCCGAACTGAATTGAGACCGGCCACAACCAAATGAAGTAACCCAAAAGTTATGCAATTGCGGCGCCTTGCGGGTTTTTAGCATTTTATTGCAAGAGGGTGGCGAGACGGGCACACTTCGCCCAAAGCGTGGGCGCTTCAACCTATGGCGATCCACGGACAAGGACGGCTCCACCGAAAGGCCGTCCCGACAGGGAGGAGACCCGAATGACGACGACGCCCGAAAAGCGCACGGCGAAGGGCCGCCGCAGCTTCCTGAAAACGGTCGGCGCCGGCGCGGCGGCCGCAGCGGCCGGCGGAGCGGTGTTGGCGAAACCGAACGTCAGCCGCGCCCAAACGGTGGTGTTCCGCTTCCAATCCACTTGGCCCCAGCGCGACATCTTCCACGAATACGCGCAGGATTACGCCAAGAAGGTCAACGAGATGAGCGGCGGCCGCCTGCGCCTGGAGGTGCTGGCGGCGGGCGCGGTCGTGGGGGCGTTCCAGCTTATGGACGCGGTTAGCGCGGGTGCGCTCGACGGCGGCCACGGCGTTGCGGCCTATTGGTACGGCAAGAACAAGGCGGCATCCCTGTTCGGCACCCCCGCGCCGTTCGGCTGGAACGCCAACGAGCTTCTGGGCTGGGTCAACTACGGGGGGGGCCAGCAGCTCTACGACCGGCTGCTGAAGGACATCCTGAAGGTCAACGTCGTCAGCCACTTCTACGGCCCGATGCCGACCCAGCCGTTCGGCTGGTTCCGGCGCGAGATAAATTCGGCCGACCAGTTGCGCGGCCTGAAGTACCGCACCGTCGGTCTGGCGGCCGACCTGTACCAGGCCCTGGGGGTGGCGGTGACCATCGTTCCAGGCGGCGAAATCGTACCCGCCATGGATCGCGGCCTGATCGACGCGGCCGAATTCAACAACCCGTCCTCGGACCGGGTGCTGGGCTTCCCCGACGTCAGCAAGCTCTACTATGTGCAGAGCTATCACCAGGTCATCGAATGCTTCGAGGTCATGTTCAACGCCATCAAGTACAACCAGTTGGCGGCTGAGCAGAAGGCCATGCTGAAGTACGCGGCCGAAGCCGCCTCGGCCGACATGTCCTGGAAGGCGATGGACCGCTATTCCAAGGACCTGAACGAAATGCGCGAGAAGCAGGGCGTCCGGGTCATCAAGACCCCCGACAGCATCCTGCAGGCACAGCTCCAGGCCTGGGACCAGGTCATCAACAACCTGTCCAGCGATCCCTTCTTCAAGGAGGTCGTGGAAAGCCAGCGGGCCTGGGCGCGGCGCGTGGTTGCGCTCCGCCAGGAGATGGAGGTGCCGAGCGACGTGGCCTACAACCACTTCTTCCGGCGCGGCTGAAGCCCGGTCGAGGGGCGGTCCCAAAGGGCCGCCCCTTTCGCATGGGCGCTTCCATCCTGAACGAGGTCCCCGCGTGCAGACGTTCCTGCTCCTGATCGACCGCGTCAACACATGGGTCGGCAAGACTTTCGCCTGGGCGATCGTCCTGCTGACCATACAGGTCACCTATGAAGTGATGATGCGGTACCTCTTCAATTCGCCCACCAACTGGGGTTTCGACGCCAGTTACATGCTGTACGGCGCGCTGTTCATGATGGCGGGGGCCTATACGCTGGCACGCAATGGGCATGTCCGCGGCGATTTCCTGTACCGGAACTTCGGTGTGCGCGGGCAGGCCTGGATGGACCTGATCCTCTACTTCCTGTTCTTCTTCCCGGCCATCTTCGCTTTCATCTACTATGGGTATTCCTTTGCGCGGCTGAGCTGGCTGATCAACGAGCACTCGATGTTCAGCCCGGCCGGCCTGCTGATCTGGCCGTTCAAAGCACTGATTCCCGTCGCCGGGATCCTGCTGCTGCTGCAGGGCGTGGCCGAGGTGATCCGCTGCGTGATCGCCATCCGCACCGGCCGGTGGCCCGACCGCCTCCACGACGTGGAGGAAACGGAACGCATCATCCTGGAACATGCCAACAAGGCGGCCGCGGGCGAGGAGGCCGTCCGATGACCGACCCGATGCTCGGCATCCTGATGCTGGTGCTGTTCCTCGGCTTCATCCTGCTGGGGTTCCCGATCGCCTTCACGCTCATGGCCATGGGCCTGGGCTTCGGCTACCTGGGCATGGGCCCGATCGTCTTCGACCTGCTGGTGCAACGCGCCTACGGGACCATGACGAACGACGTGCTCATCTCGGTCCCGCTGTTCGTGTTCATGGGCTATATCATCGAGCGGGCGAACATCCTCGACCGGCTGTTCCGCAGCCTGCAGCTCGCCTCCGGCGCGCTGCCGGGAGCGCTCGCCGTGGCAACGCTGATCACCTGCACACTGTTCGCCACCGCCACGGGCATCGTCGGCGCGGTGGTCACGCTGATGGGCCTGCTGGCATTCCCGGCGATGCTGCGCGCTGGCTACGACACCCGGCTGTCGGCAGGCGTGGTGTGTGCGGGCGGGTGCCTGGGCATTCTGATCCCGCCGTCGATCATGCTGATCCTGTACGGGGCCACCGCCGGCGTGTCCGTCGTCCGCCTGTACGCGGCGGCCTTCTTCCCGGGCCTGCTTCTGGCCGGCGGCTACGTCCTGTACGTGATCGTGCGGGCCATGCTGCGGCCCCACGAGGCGCCGAGGCTGCCCGCGGAGGAGCGCAACGTCCCGGTGGGCACGGTCTTCTACGAGCTGGCGGTCTCGTTCTTCCCGCTGGCCCTGCTGATCGCCACTGTGCTGGGTGCCATTCTGTTCGGGCTCGCATTGCCGTCCGAAGCGGCGGCCCTCGGGTCGCTCGGCGCGTTGGTCCTGGCCATGGCCTATCGCGCCCTGACCGTCGAGAAGCTGAAGGAGTCCGTGTTCCTGACGGCCCGCACCACCGCCATGGTGTGCTGGCTGTTCGTTGGCTCCAACCTGTTCTCGGGCGTATTCGGTTTCCTGGGCGGGCAGCAACTGGTCGAGCAGTGGATCCTGTCGCTGAACCTGTCGCCGTTCCTGTTCATGGTGCTGGCCCAGATCGTCATCTTCATCCTCGGCTGGCCGCTGGAGTGGACGGAGATCATCATCATCTTCGTGCCGATCTTCCTGCCGCTCCTGGATGATTTCGGGATCAACCCCGTCTTCTTCGGCGTCCTTCTGGCGCTGAACCTGCAGACATCGTTCCTTTCGCCGCCGGTGGCCATGGCGACCTTCTACCTGAAGGGCGTGGCGCCTCCCCACGTGAAGCTCGAACAGATCTTCTCCGGCGTGATGCCGCACATCTACATCGTCATCGGCATCATGCTGCTGGTCTACCTGTTCCCCGGCCTGGCGCTCTGGCTACCGGAGCAGGTGTACCGGTGACGCGCGCGAGGCTTGCCGCCGCCCTGCCCTGGCTGCAGGAGGCCTGGGAGACCGGCGCCCCCCTGGCCGCCCTGCCCGAGGATGCCCGGCCGCGCACCCTGGCGGAGGGATACCGCCTCCAGGCAATGATGGCCGGTGTCCTCGGGCACAAGGTGGCCGGCTGGCGCATCGCCGGTGTGGGCAAGGCCGCACGCGCACTCGTGGGCGCCCGCCGCCCCTTCGCCGGTCGGATTTTCGCTTCGCGCATCCTGCGCTCGGGCGCGGTCCTGCCCGGCCGCGCCATGCGGGTGCGCGGCGTGGCGCCGGTGTATGCCGTCGAACTGTCGCGCGATCTGCCGCCCCGGGCGGCCCCCTACACAAGCTGGGAGGTGGCCCAGGCCGTGGGATGCATCCGGCCGGCGATCGAGGTGGTCGAGCCGCGCTGGACCGAATGGCGGAATGTCGGTCTGCCCGGCATCGTCGCGGATTTCGCGGCCACGGGGTTCCTGGCCCTTGGCCCCGCACGCAGGCCGGCGGACACCGACCATGGCGACGTGGAGGCCGAACTGAAGGTGAACGGCGAAGTTGCCGCCCGGAGCACCAGGGCCGCAGCCGGCGAAGGTCCGCTTGCCGCACTCGTTTGGCTTGCGAACCTGCAGCGCCGGAGCGACGGCCTCGGCGCCGGTCAGGTGGTGTCCACCGGATCGCGCACCGGCCTGCACCTTGCCGCACCCGGCGACCGGATCACGGTCCGCCTCCAAGGCGCGGGAGTGGCTTCGCTCGCCTTCACGGGCTGACAGTTCCCGTTCTATGCTCGACGGCAGTGCGGACGGACGGACCGCCATAGGAACAACGTTTTGGGGGGAACAGGCAGATGTGGTTGACGGGTCTGGGAGTGCGCCGCCGGCTGGCCTGCGGCATCGCCGCGGCAGCACTGGGCATGATGACGTGGCAAGGCGCGTCGGCGCAGGACCGCCCTGCGCCGGAACCCGCGACGGGCACCCAGGCCAAGCCGTTGGTCACCGCCCGGACCCAGATGGTGGTCGCCAACAATCCGCTGGCCGCGCGGGCCGGACACGAGATCCTCAAGGAAGGCGGCAGCGCCGTCGATGCCGCCATCGCCGTCCAACTCGTCCTGGGGCTCACCGAGCCGCAATCGTCCGGCATTGGCGGGGGTGCCTTCCTCCTGCACTACAACGCGGCCGACGGCACGCTCGCAGCCTATGACGGCCGCGAAACGGCACCGGCCGAAGCCACGCCCGAGCTGTTCCTGAACAACGAAGGCAAGCCCTTGACCTTCTACGACGCCGCCATCGGCGGTCGGTCGGTCGGGGTGCCCGGCGCCATCCGGCTGATGGAGGACGTGCACAAGATACATGGCAAGCTGCCCTGGGCGCGCCTGTTCCAACCTGCCATCCGCCTCGCCGAGGAGGGCTTCGAGGTCTCGCCGCGGCTGGCCGCGCTGATCGAGGGCGACAAGGAGCGGCTGGGCCGCCACCCGTCCACCCGCTCCTACTTCTTCAACCCGGACGGCACGCCGCTGAAGGCGGGCACCCGGTTGAAGAACCCGGCCTACGCCGCGACGCTGCGGACGGTCGCCGAGCGCGGGGCGGTCGCCTTCTACACGGGCGAGATCGCCCGGGACATCGTGGATACGGTGCGCAACCATCCCACGAACCCCGGCAAGCTCGACGTCAAGGACCTGGAGGGCTACAAGATCGCCGTGCGCGAGCCCGTGTGCGGAAGCTACCGCATGTACGAGGTGTGCGGCATGGGCCCGCCCAGCTCCGGTGGCCTGAGCGTGCTGCAGATCCTGGGCATGCTGGAACATTTCAACCTGGCGGCCATGGGGCCGAAGTCGCCGGACGCCCAGCACCTCATCGTCGAGGCGATCAAGCTGGCCTTCGCCGACCGCGCGCTCTACATGGCCGACGCCGACTTTGTGCCGGTGCCCACCCGCGGACTGATCGATCCCACATATCTGACGCTGCGCGCGCAGCAGTTGGACATGGACAAGGCGATCGAAACGCCGAAGGCCGGCAACCCGCCCTGGCGTGAGGCGATGCTGTACGGCCCGGACTCCTCGCCGGAGTTCCCGGCCACCACCCACATGTCCATCGTCGACAAGGACGGCAACGCGGTCTCGATGACCACGACCATCGAGGACGCGTTCGGCTCGCGGACGATGGTCCGTGGTTTCCTGCTGAACAACCAGCTCACGGATTTCTCGCTCGCCCCCGTCGCCAACGGCCGGCCGGTGGCGAACCGCGTGGAACCGGGCAAACGCCCGCGCTCGTCCATGGCGCCGACCATCGTGTTCGACCGGTCGGGTGAGCCGGTCCTGGTGGTTGGGTCTCCGGGCGGCGCCCGCATCATCGGCTACGTTGCGCGGGCCGTCATCGGGGTTCTGGATTGGGGCATGGATGTGCAGGAAGCCGTGTCCCAGCCGCACATCCTCTCGGTCGGCACCACCGCCGAACTTGAGGAAGGAACCCCGGCGGCGGATCTGAAGCCCGTGTTCGAAGCCCGCGGCCACAAGGTGTCCGTGCGTGAACTGAACAGCGGCCTCAGCGCCATCCATCTCAAGGATGAGCGCCTGTTCGGAGGCGCCGACCCGCGCCGCGAGGGCATCGCGGTGGGCGACTGATACCACCGTGCAAAGGACTTGACCTTTGCACGGTGGAGGGTGCGACCGCACCCCGCGCCGGAGGCGCGGCTGGAAATCCGGGGGCCAACTGGCGCGCGAGCCAAGCTCCACAGAAGCGCCGGCGCATGAGGAACCTCGCCGGGCACATGGATCCATGTGCCCGGCGGTATGAGACAACGCCCTCCCGCCGCCGCATCCCAGGTCGGGGCGCGGCGGCGGGGGCACCTCTCCTACTCCGCAAGCTCGAAGCAGATTATCAATGTGGGCAGGACAGCCGAGAAGTTGTCGTCGCTGACCAGGTAAAGGAACAGCCGTCCGTCGGGACGGCGCGCGATGGAAATTCCTTCGAAGTTGGCCATCGGCAACGGCCAGTCCAGGCGCCCGATTTCCCGCCCTTCGACCACCGCGCCGGATCCGATGTCCCTGGCCGCGACCCGGGTGATCCGCCCGAGCAGGCCGGAAAAGAACGAAAACTTCCGCTCCAGGACCAGGATGTCGCCGTTGGGCAGCGTGGCCGCCGCCGTCGGGCGGAAGTCGGGGGCCGCACGATAGGTCCAGCGCACCCAGCCGTTCGGGCCGCCAATGGCGGCGGAACGTTCCGGCTGGCCATTGTCGCGCCCTTCCGCAATCACCACCAACCGACCATCGGGCAGCGCCGTCACCGCTTCCAGCCCGCCGTTGGGGGACAGGTTTCCAAGCCCGGTCGGGTAGAGGATGCGTTCCGCCGGACCAGCGGGTGCCGGTCCGGCCGGGTAGAGGACGATGTGCTGGACCCGCTCCGCACTGACCGCCCAGCGTCCATCGGGCAGTCGTGCCAGACCTTCGGTGTCCGACGCCGGGCCGGTGAACCGTTTGCCGTCCCTACCCAGCAAGGGCCGGATCTCGAAATCTTCCACATCGGACAGCCCTCCGGTGGCGTCGTAACGCATCCGGCCGGTGACCACCCGTCCCGCATCGGACACGGCGACGAACCGCGCACCGCCGTCCATCACCTCGATCGCCGACAGCCCCCCGACCTGCTCGTCGGAGGAAATCGCCACGGCCCCGCGGAAAGCCAGGTCGCCGAAAACCCGATCCGACAGACGCCCAGGATCGACGGCGACCGGGCGCGAGGACGTCCCCCCCACGGCGGCCCCGCAGGCGGTCAAGAACAGCACGCTCAAAGCGAGCGTTCGAACACCGGGAAGCACAGGCATTGGCAAGCAGACATAGCAGGCAGGGGCCATCACATCTGCCCGCACATTGGGGCGGTGGCGAGGCGCATCCGCGACGCCCGCCAGATGGTCGCCATATAGTTGATTGCATTAATCAACATTGACGACCTGGACTCGGAGCCCGACGATTCCGGCCGTAGTCACCTTGCCGAGGAGCACACCCATGTCCGGCGTCCCCACCGTCGCGAATTCCGGCCTTGATGGCGTCATCGCCGCGGAGACCGTCCTGAGTCACGTGGATGGTGAACGCGGATTGTTGATCGTCTGCGGCGAACGGATCGAGGATCTGGCCGGCCGGATCGGGTTCGAGGAGTTGGCGGCCGCTCTCTGGACCGCAGCCGGAACCCCGACCACCGTGGCGGCCGCCCGCCCAGCCATCGGCGAAGCGCGGGCGGCGGCGGCCCGGCTCGTGCCGGCCCTGCTCCCCGCCGTTGCGGGCCTTACCCCAGTGGAGGGATTGCGGCTGATGCTGGCCGCCCTCCCCGATGCCGCCCCCATGCCCCCCCATATCCTGGCGGTCGGCGCGATTCCCGTCTTCATCGCCGCCCAGGCCCGCGCGGCACGCGGGCTGGAGGCGCTGACACCGGATCCGGGCGCGGGGCACGCGGCCGACTTCCTGCGCCTGCTGGCCGGAACGCCCCCTTCCGCGGCGGCGGCACGGGCGCTCGATGCCTATCTGGTCACCGTCGCCGACCATGGCCTGAACGCTTCGACCTTCACCGCGCGGGTGGTCGCCTCCACCCGGGCCGGCACGCCTTCCGCAATCGTGGCGGCGCTCTGCGCGCTCAAAGGCCCGCTGCACGGGGGCGCACCGGGACCGGTGCTCGACATGCTGGACGAGATCGGCACGCCCGAACGGATCGAGGGCTGGATCGAGGCACGGCTTGCCGCGGGCGAACGACTGATGGGATTCGGGCACCGCATCTACCGGGTCCGCGACCCGCGTGCCGACGTGTTGAAGCGCGCCGTCACCGAATTGCGGGTGGCCGGAACGGATGCGGAGTCCACCCACCGGCTTTCCTTCGCCGAACAGGTGGAACACGCGGCGCACGCGGCGCTTGCCCGCCATCGGCCCGGCCGGCGGCTGGATACCAACGTGGAGTTCTACACGGCGCTGCTGCTGGAGGCACTCGGCCTGCCGCGGGCCCTGTTCACCCCGGTGTTTGCCATGGGCCGGGCCGCGGGATGGACCGCCCATGTCATGGAACAGGTGGGGACGGGCCGCATCATCCGGCCGGACAGCCGCTACATCGGCGCTTGGCCGAGAAACGCCGAAGCGGCCTGAAGCGTTGCGCGCCCCGAAAGGTCTGCGGCCTTCCGGGGCCGCCCCCCAACCTTTGGCCTACGCCCCAAGTCTGGATTTCGGCGTGGCAATCGGCACGCTAAGAACCCATCTGAACATGTGTCCTGCAAATCGGGACGCAAGGAACGAAGGGCCGTGGCTTGGATAGTCGGCTGATGGATCCCGAACAGAGGATCCGCGAGTTGGAAGCTGCGTTGCGCCAGAAGGAAGCGGCGCTGCGCGAAGTCCAGCATCGCGCGAAAAACGGTCTGCAACTGGCAATCAGCCTTCTGCGCCTCCAGGTTGGCCGGATGCGCGATCCGGAGGCGCGTGCCGCGTTCGAGGACACGCTGCACCGCATCGAGGCATTGACCCTGGTCTACCGGCAGCTCCACCAGTCGGGAGCGGAAGCCGACGTCGATCTGGGCGCCTACCTGGGCGAACTGGCGCAACTGGCGGCCACCCCGCCCGAAGACGCCATGCGTGGTCCCACGCTGGCCGTCGTCGTGAATGCCGAGCCCATGAGCGCCAACCTGACCACGGCCATGACGCTGGGGCTGTTGGTGAACGAATTGATCCTCGCCAGCCAACGCCATGCGTTTGCCGGCGATCCCCGGATCGAGGTGAGCCTGGTATCGGCGGGCAACAATCTTGCGCGCCTTTCCGTGTCGGACAACGGCCGTCCCTTGCCCGTTGGGTTTGATCCGGCCCACGAGGATGCGATGGTGCTGGTCCAGGCCCTTGCCGGGCAATTGGGCGGCGACATCGACCTTCAGACCACGGGCGGCACCCGCGCCGTCGTCACCTTCCCGCTGCGACAGTAAACCCCGCCACCCCACTCACCGGCGCTCGAGGGCGCCGGCAGGTGAGTGAGGAAACGGGGTGCCTGTACCGTGCGAAAGCCGGCGGGCCTATACCCCCACGGCCTTCTTCGCGGCAGCGCTGATCGACTGCTGCAGCGTCAGCACGGGCGCCCACGGATCACCGAGGCTGCGCATGCGTTCGGGCACGGTCTTGACCGTGAAGACACCCGGACCGGCCAGATTACCGAGTTCATCCCAATCGACCGGCGTGGCCACCGTTGCGCCGGCCCGTGCACGCGGGCTGTAGGGGGCGACGGCGCTGGCCCCCCGGGCATTACGCATGTAGTCGATGAAAATGCGTCCGATGCGGGCGTTCTTCAGCGGCGAGATGGTGAACCGTTTCGGGTCGGCATCGGCCACTTGCCCGGCCACACCCTTGGCGAAGCCGGCCGTTGCGTCCCAGTCCAGGCGCCGGACCATCGGTACGGCCACATGGATGCCGCGCCCACCGGTCACCATGGCGAAGCTTTCCAACCCCAACGCCTTGAACCGGTCGCGCAGGCCGTAGGCGGCCTCGACCACCATCGCCCAGGGAACGCCGTCCGCCGGGTCGAGATCCAGCACAAGGCGGTCCGGCCGGTCCGGCCGGTCGGCGCGTGCACCCCAGGGGTGGATCTCCAGGACCCCCAACTGCACCAGGTGCAGCAAGGCCCTCCGGTCCTCCACCATTAGGTATTCGACCATGCCCCGGGCTTCCTTGATCTGCACACGCTTGACCGCGGGGGCCACACCGTCTGCGCCATGGCGCTGGATGAAGCATTGGGCCTGCCGCCCCGACGGGCAGCGCAGCAGGGTGACCGGCCGGTGCGCCAAATGGGGCAGGATCCGCTCGGCCATCTTGTTGTAATAGCCGACGAGGTCGCGCTTGGTCACGCCCTGCTCGGGCCACAGCACCTTGTCGGGGTGAGTGAACCGGATTCCGTCGATCAGAACGGACTCCGCGTCGCCAAGCTGGACAGCCACAATTCCCCCCTTCGTCATTGCGCACGAATACAACACTCGGCCGCCTAACGTGGTCGCTCGCACCGTGCGCCGCCAGAGGAAAGTGCCTCCGAATCCGTCCTTAACGCCCCCTTTCAAGCCTCGAGGAAAGGTGCGCGCGAACCGCTGGCCATTCGGACGCGATGATGCTGTAGACGCACGTGTCGCGGAGCGTGCCGTTCCGCGCCCGCTGGTGGCTGCGCAAGACCCCGTCCAGCTTGGCCCCCAACCGTTCAATCGCACGCCGGCTTTGATGGTTGAAGAAGTGGGTCCGGAACTCCACCGCCAGACAGTCGAGGTGGTCGAACGCGTGGGCCAGGAGAAGAAGCTTCGCTTCCGTGTTCAGCGCCGTTCGTTGAACGCTCTGCGCATACCATGTCGATCCGATCTCGACGCGGGGACCAGCGACGTCGATGTTCATATAGGTGGTCATCCCCACGATGCGGCCGCTTGGCCGCTGGACGACCGTGAAGGGCAGCATGGAGCCCGCCGCCTGCAGGGCGAGCCTACGTTCGATCTCAGCCTCCATGTGGTCGGGGGCCGGGATGTTCGTATACCAGAGCTGCCAGAGATCCCCGTCGCTTACGGCTGCCGCAAGGCCGTCCCTGTGGTCCATGGAAAGGGGGACCAATTCGACGTGGTGCCCGGTCAGCGTCGTCGGTCGAATCCGGCTGGTCGGTGTCTCAACCATCTGAAGACCTGCTGGAATTTGGGGCCTTTGTTGAGGCGTTCGGCGGTTCAAGTGCCTGACGGTTCATCCCTTACCCCCGGATTCCGGCCCGGTTCCATAAACGACCGCCTTACACCGAGAGGTACTGGGATTTGACCGCGTCGTCGGCCATGAGTTCGCCAAGGGTGCCCTGGTAGCGGATACGCCCCTTTTCGATGATGTAGGCGCGGTCCGACACCGCGCGGGCGAACCGCAGGTTCTGCTCGGACAACAGGATGGCAAGCCCCTCCCGCTTCAGGGCGAGGATCGTCCGGGCCATCTGCTCGACCACCACCGGGGCCAACCCTTCCGAGGGTTCGTCCAGAAGCAGAAGGCGCGGGTTTCCCATCAATGTACGGGCGATGGCCAGCATCTGCTGCTCACCACCGGACATGCGCCCGCCCGGCCGGTCGCGCATCGCGGCCAAATTGGGGAACAGCTCGAACAGCCGCCCGGGCGTCCAGGCCGGAACACCGGGGCGGGGTGCCCGGCGCCCGACCTCCAGGTTCTCGGCCACGCTGAGATCGGCGAAGATGCGCCGCTCCTCGGGCACATAGCCGATGCCGGCACGCGCGATCTCGTAGGGTTCGAGTCCGGCCAGGTCGCGTCCGTCGAACAGGATCCGGCCCCGGGCGGGCGGAACCAGCCCCATCACCGCCTTCATCGTGGTGGATTTGCCGGCACCGTTGCGGCCCAGCAGGACCGCCACCTCGCCCGGCCGTACATCGAACGCGACGTTGGCCAAAACCCGGGCACGCCCGTAGTAGGCGTCCAACCCTTCCACGGAGAGCATCAGGCGGCCTCCCCGTCGAGGCCGCCGGCCCCCAGATAGACCGCCTGAACCATGGGATTGGCGCGCACGGCTTCGGGCGGCCCCTCGGCAACCAGGCGGCCGCGGTCGAGCACGAGGACGCGGCGGGCATGGGTGAAGACCACATCCATGTCGTGTTCGGTGAACAGGACGGCGACCCGGTCCCGTTCGGCGAAACCGGCGACCAAACGCATCAGGGACGCGCGCTCCTGCGGCGCCATGCCGGCGGTGGGCTCGTCCATCAGCAGCAGCCGCGGCCGGTGCGCGACCGCCACCGCCAACTCCAACCGCTTCAGGTCGCCGTAGGCCAGCACACCGCAGGGCCGGTCCGCCTGTGCAACCATGTCCACCTGGGCCAGAAGCGCATCGGCCTCGTCCACGTACAATTCGCGCGCCGGAACCCAGGGCGACCACAATCGCCGCCTGTGGGACAGCAACGCCATCTGCACATTCTCGCGCACCGTCATCGAGGCGAAGGTCGCCGTCACTTGGAACGTCCGCCCCACCCCCATCCGCCACACCTTGCGCGGTGGCAGCCCCGTGACGTCGCGGCCGTTCAGCAGGATCCGCCCCGTGTCCGGCCGCAATTGACCGTTCAGCATGTTGAAGCAGGTGCTCTTGCCGGCACCGTTGGGTCCGATCAGGGCCACCACCTCGCCTTCGGCCACGGCAAAACCGACCCCGTCCACCGCACGTACGCCGCCGAAGGCCTTGGCAAGCCCCTGCGCCTCCAGAACGGGTGTCACGTTGCGGCTCCCCCGGATGCGTCCCTGGCCGGCGCCCCTCCACGCCGGCGATCCCATGCCAACCGCACCGCTCCGGCGATGCCCGCCGGGAAGGCCAGCACCAATCCGAGGATGGCCAGCCCAAGGACAAGGCGCCAATAGTCCGTCAGCCGGGCCAACTGCTCCTGCAGGCCCGTATAGGCGACGGCGCCCACGATCGGGCCCGTCACCGTTTGCACCCCGCCCAGCAGCACCATCAGCAAGGCGTCGACCGACCGCGGAATGCCCATGGCCGTCGGGAAGACGCTCCCCTTCGAATAGGCGAACAGCCCGCCGGCGATCCCGGCCATCACCGCCGCCACGGCAAACGCCGCCCATTGCACCCGCGGCACATGGATGCCCAGCGCCTCGGCCCGCAGCGGGCTGTCCCGTCCGGACCGCAGGGCATAGCCGAACGGGGCGTGGATCATGCGTCGCAGCAGCAAGGTTCCGGCCAGGCAAAGGGCCAGCGCAAGGTAGTAGTAGACGAGCTTGCCGGCCGCCCAGGACGACGGCCACACGCCCAGGATGCCATTGTCCCCGCCCGTGACCTCGGCCCATTGGAATGCGACCGACCACGCGATCTGGGCAAAGGCCAGCGTCAGCATCGCCATGTAGACGCCGGACAGCCGCACACAGAACCACCCGAACACGATGCCCGCGAGTCCGGCGGCCAATGGAGCGGCGGCGAGGCCGACCGCCATGGGGGCCTGCAGATGCTTCGCCACGAGCGCCGCGCCATAGGCGCCCATGCCGAAATAGGCGGCATGCCCGAACGACGCCATCCCGCCCGGCCCCATGATGAAGTGCAGGCTGGCGGCGAACAGGACGAAGACCGCCATGTCCGTCAGGACCACCTGCGCATAATCGCTGGCGAACGGTGGAACCAGGACCGCCAACGCCAGGGCGGCAAGACCGGCCATCCGCAAGGCCCGCGGCGCCGGTCGAACGACCCGCTCGCCACCCCCGCCGGCTTCGGCCCGCGCGGCGGTCGCCGGCGCCCCCAGCAGGCCATGCGGGCGGACCACCAGCACCACCGCCATCACAAGGAACACCAGGACCAGGGTGATCTTCGGGAACAGCAGGATGCCGAAGGCGTGCATCTGCCCGATCAGCAGGGCTGCAAGGTAGGCGCCCGGAATGCTGCCGAGCCCGCCCACCACCACGACCACGAAGGCCTCGGTGATCGCCGCCATGTCCATGTGCAGGGTCACGGCCTCGCGCGGAAGCTGGAGCGCCCCGCCCAGTCCCGCCAGCACCGAGCCCAGGGCGAAGACCGAGGTGAACAGCCACCGCTGGTTCACGCCAAGCGCCCCCACCATCTCGCGGTCGAGGGTCGCCGCGCGCACCAGCGTGCCCCAGCGGGTCCGGCGCATCAGTAGCCACAAGAGGCCCAGGACCACCGGACCGACGAGGATCAGGAACAGCTCATAGCGCGGAAAACGCAGCCCGAAGACGTCGACCGCGCCGCGCAGACCGGGCGCGCGTGGCCCCAACAGGTCCTGCGGCCCCCAAATCCAAAGCGCCAGATCCTGGATGACCAGGACCAGGCCGAAGGTGGCGAGCAATTGGAAAAGCTCGGGCGCACGGTAGATCCGCCGCAGCACGGCCATCTCCACCGCGGCTCCGATCGCCCCGACGGCCAGGGCCCCGCCCAGGACGGCCCCCCAGAAGCGCAGGTGCCCCCCCGCCGGCTCGACCGGAAGGACCTGCGCCAGCGTCCACGCCAGGTAGGCCCCCAGCATGTAGAAGGACCCGTGGGCGAAGTTCACCACACGGGTCACACCGAAGATGATGCTGAGCCCGGACGCAATCAGGAACAGGGACGACGCACTGGCGAGCCCGTTCAACGCCTGGACGAAGACGAACTCCATGCCGGCAACGGGCGTCAGGCGCCCTGCGGCCGGAGTTGGCGAACCGCCTCGTCGGGCGGCAGATAGGACCGGCCGTCGGCATAGCGCCAATCCACCATCACGCCCCCTCCGCCCTTCAGCGCGGTGCGGCCGACGAAGGCCCCCATGGTGGACTGATGGTCGATCGACCGGAACTCGATTCCGCCGAATACGCCTTCGAAACGCACGCCGCGGAACGCCTCGACCAACTTCTCCGTCTCGGTCGTCCCCGCCTTGCGCAGGGCGGCGGCGATGGCCTGGACCGTGTCGTAGCCGACGACCGAGCCCAACCGCGGATGATCCTTGTGGGCCTGGCGGTACGCGTCCCGGAACCGGGCATGGACCGGCGTTTCCAGATCCCGCCAGGGATAGCCGGTGACGATCCAGCCTTCCGGCGCCTCTTCGCCCAATGGCTCCAGATACTCGGGTTCGCCGGTCAACAGGCTGACCACCTGCCGGCCCTCGAACAGGCCGCGGGTGTTCCCCTGGCGCACGAAGCTGGTCAGGTCGGCCCCGAAGGTGACGTTGAAGATCGCCTCGGGATTGGCCGCCGCGAGCGCCTGCACCGTGGCGCCCGCGTCTATCCGGCCGAGGGCCGGGAACTGTTCGGCCACGAACTGGACGTCGGGCTTCGCACGGAACAGGAGTTCCTTGAACCAGCGCACGGCCGACTGGCCGTATTCGTAGTTGGGCGCCACCACCGCCCAGCGGCGGGCCGGCAGCTTGGCCGCCTCCTCCACCAGCATGGCGGCCTGCATATAGGTCGAAGCCCGCAGGCGGAAGGTGTAGCGGTTTCCCTTCGACCAGACGAGCGCGTCGGTCAACGGTTCGGATGCAACGAACAGGCGCTTGTTCTGGTTGGCGAAGTCGGACAGGGCGAGCCCGACGTTCGACAGGTAGGCGCCGGCCAGGATGTCCACCCGCTCGGCGCCGATCAGTTCACCCGCGAAGCGGACTGCGTCCTCGGGGCGGCCACCGTCGTCCCGGAACACGGTTTCCAACGGCCGTCCAAGGACGCCGCCGGCGGCGTTGATCTGGGCCTGGGCCAACAGCCAGCCGTTGCGGTACGGCTGCAGGAACGCGGGTTGCGCCGTGTAGCTGTTGACCTCGCCGATGCGGATCGGCGCGGGTTGCGCCCGCACGACCGCAGGTGCCGCCAGGGCCGCAGCCCCGCCCGCGAGAAACGACCTGCGCCGGATCAGGGATTTCATGATGGCACTGCTCCACGCGATGCGTCCGATACTCGGACGCCTGCTGTGCCACACATAAGGCGCGGGCGCCACAGGTACGCGACGCCCGGCATCCACCCGCGGCACGGTTTGCGAAGCGGAATCGGCCGGTCTCAGAAATCGACCGGCCCCGACGGTCCGCCCAACCGCCAGCCGTCCCGGCCGGCGGACCGGCCGCGGAAATCAGGTCCCCATGGCTCCGGGGCAGGCCCGAACCCCTCGGACTGCGGAACGACGGCCAGGGCTCGTTTGGCACGTGCCAAGCATTCGGCGCAGGGCCGCGCACGGCACAGCGGATCATCCGCGCGGTCGCAAATCGCGGCAGCGACCCGTCGCTCGAGGGCCGTGGCGGACTCGGCCGCCGGTGCGCCCGCACGCATCGCAGCGTTCATGCGACGCCTCCATTCCAATACAGGGTGGGAGTCCAACAAGGGCAGGCCTGCAACGGCCCGTTCGAACCATGCGGAGACTTCTTCCGGCTTTGGGCCGAACCGTCACGGCCGCCCGACACCATTGCGGTTCAGGAGGCGACCCCGGCGCCGGTACCGCCGGGGTCTGGACGGACACGCGATCATTGCTCACGCGTCCGCCGATGCGGACGGGTGGATTGGTTTTCAGGCAGCCAGCACCGGGGTGCCGCGCTGGTCGGAACCGACGCCGTTGTTCAGTGCCCAGATGGCTGCCTGGGTGCGATTGCTGCACCCGATCTTGCGCAGCAGGCTCTTCAGGTGAACCTTCACCGTCGCCTCGGTGATGTCGAGGTCGATGGCGATCTTCTTATTGCTGTGGCCCTTCACCAGACCTTCCAGGATCTGGGTCTCGCGGCCGGACAGGCCACGCGGCGTGCGGGTCCCGACCACCGGCTCCGGGCGACGGAGCAGGATTTCGGTCACATCCGGCGGCAGCACCTTTTCGCCGATCATGACCAACCGCAGGCTCTGGGCGACGGCCTCGGGCGAGCGGTCCTTGGACACGAAGCCGTCCACGCCGGCTTCCAGCGCACCGACGATCCGGTCGGCATCCAGCGTGTTCGCCAGATGCACGATGCGCGCCGACGGGGCGGCCTCACGCAGGGCGCGGATGCCACCGACGATCGTTTGCAGATCGGCGGCATCGAACAGGATGAGATCCACCGTCACTCCCTGCTGCAGCGTCGCGAGCGCGTCCTGGTAGCGGGCAGCCTCGATGACAATCTCGAATTCCGGCCGGGGCAGCAGATGCCGGAACCCCTGGCGGAAAAGCGTGCTGCTGTCGATCAGCATGACAGATACCGTCCGCATCAATCACCTCCATCGTTCGTGATGCGCTGGCATTGTGCTCGTGCGAACGGCGCCGACAATCTGGACGATGCGCAGATTTCGATGCGCATTCCGGCTAGGTATATGCCATTGGCATGGCCAAGGGTCGTATGCCCGTCGTAGGTCCCGGAGGACCGGCGGCTCCCGATCTAAAGTAGGCAATTAGGTGCAGACCTCGCCTTTTCGAGCAATCATACCGTCGTGATCCCCCCTTTCGGACATGCGCATCGGTCATCCCCTTGATCCGGCTCGCCCGTTGGAAGGCGGCCGGGGACGCTCCACCGGAAACCGATTGGTTAACCCCTGCGGGCGATTCCCGGAGCGGCCCCTTCCCGAGCCCACCGCCGTGGATCCCGCCAACTCCTTGGGAAGGCTTGAAATCCCACGGCACCCCGGTTCCAGGCCACAATGTGTGTCCCTGAAGCAACACTCGTTGGCACATCGGCATCTTTGGAGTGCATCGCTTGCGCCGCGCCCCTTGGAGCGAGGGCCCGCCTCGTGTATCGCCGTTCCGGGAGGTCATCCCGGCATCTAACGGAGGACAGCCGTGAACAAGGGCGAATTCATCTCTGCGGTCGCGGAGAAGGCTGGCATGTCGAAGGCGGACGCGACGAAGGCGGTCGATGCCGTCATCGACGTGATTGGCAGCGCCATGAAGAAGGGCGAGGAGGTTCGCCTCGTCGGTTTCGGGACCTTCTCGGTGAAGGACACCCCGGCGCGCACGGGCCGCAACCCGCGCACCGGTGAGGAAATCAAGATTCCGGCCGGCAAGGCTGTGAAGTTCAAGCCGGGCGCCCAGCTGTCGGCTTGATGCCTCGGGTCCGGGCTGCCGGAGCGGCCGGAACGCCGCACTGACTTCCTCGGATTTTGAGCAAGACTCGTAAAGCGCCCCCGCCGGGTTCCGGCGGGGGCGCTGTCGTTTCGATCCGGGCATGTCCGCCGGATGAATCCGCTCGGGCCCGCCAGGTTTGCGCGCAACGGCGCACCCCACCCGCAGACGTTGCGCATGCTTGGGCCGCGCATACGCCGGCGGTGACCCTTACCGGGATCCCGGCGCGTAGAGTCCGTTCCGGGCGGCGGGACGAGAGTCGAACTCGTACCGCTGCGGCCGAAAGCGGGCAATCAGATCCTATTCTTCCGGGAGTCGACCTGGTCGATCATACCCTGCCGGCAAAATCATTCCGTTCGGCTGCCAAGGCACCGGTCAAGCCAATCGAACGGATACGATCTTTGTTCGGTAGCTCACTAATCAATATACACGACAAGTTCGATTGAATTTATTCGACAACTCACTATTGGTAAGAGAAAATTAAATTACGCACACCACCATACGGTGCCAGTCGGCCTCGAATGACCGAAGCCAACCTCATAGAGGTAGTTACGATGCGCGCCCGCACCCTGCTCACCGCCGCCATTTCCATCCTGCTCGCCACCGCCCCAGCGACCGCCTCCGAATTCGGCTCCGCCGAAGAAGCGAAGGCCCTCATGTTGAAGGGCGTTGAACATGCGAACAAAGTCGGTCTGGAAACCGCCTACAAGGATTTCAGCGACACCAAGGGTGCGTTCGTGGATCGCGACCTCTACATCTTCTGCATGGAGGGCGACGGCATGATGCGGGCCCACGGCGCGCAGAACGGCCTGATTGGACGGAACCTGAAAAACCTCAAGGACACCGAGGGTAAGGAATTCATTCTCGAGGCCTTGCAGATTGCCGCCACCTCCGGCGAGGGATGGGTGGACTACAAGTGGTCGAATCCCGTCAACAAGAAAATCGAAGCCAAGTCCAGCTTCATCAAAAAGGTGGGCACCGGTTTCTGCGCCGTTGGGTTCTATAAGAAATAAGCTCACGGACTTTGGAAACCGAGACGAGGCAGGCGGGCTGACGGCCCGCCTGCAGGGGATGGAACCATGACGCGAATACTCCGCCTGTCGGATTGGCGCATCTCCGCCAAGGTGCTGCTGGCCCCCGCCCTGGGCTTGGCCGCCCTGCTGGGCATCGCCGGATACGGAAGCCACGTCCTTTACGGCGAGCAGCGGGTACTCGACGCACTGGTTGCCGACGTCTTCGAAGATGCACGTGCCGTCAGCGAGTTTCAGGGCCGCCTGTCCGGCTTGCATGCCGACCTCTACCGCGTTCTCGGAGTCGCGGCGAACTACTCCGACCTGAGCGCACTCAAGAAGGACGCCGACACCGCTTCGGCGCGGCTGAACGAGCTGGAAGCCGCCATCGGCCAAATCCGGGCCGTGGCGCACAATCCCGATGTCGCCGGCGTGTTCGGCCTGCCGGCACGCACCCAGGCCGGCGACGCCCAAAAGGAACTGGAGGCGGTCCAGGCCGAGCTGGCGGCGTACAAGGCGGGTGTGATCCAGGTCACCGACATACTGACTGCGGACGCCGGGGTCGCGATGATCCTGATGAGTTCCGCGGAGGACGCCTATGCGGTTCTGCTGAAGCGGCTTGTGGAACTTGAACGGCGAACGCAGGATCTGAGCCGGGAGGCTTCATCGGCCGCCCAGAAGGGGCTGAGCGGGGCGACCGTCACCTTCTTTGCATTGGCCTTCCTCGGAGTGATCTTCACGTCGGCCCTGACCCTGTTTGCCGCGCGCGCGATCAGCCGGCCGGTGGTGCGGCTGACCGGCGCCATGCAGGAGCTGGCCGGCGGCACCATCGACATCGCCGTGCCCTTTGCCGAGCGCGCCGACGAGATCGGCGCCATGGCGCGTGCGCTGGCGGTGTTCCGCGACGGCGCCACCGAACGCCAACGCCTGGAGGCCGCCCAGGCCGAGGAGCGCCGGGCCAAGGAGGAGCGCGCCAGGGCGATCGACGGCCTGCTCCGGGCCTTCGACGGCAAGGTGTCCGACGCCCTGGCCGAAGTGACGGCGGCGGGCGAGCAGATGCGGCAGGCCGCCGAGCGCATGGCCCAGGTCGCCCTGGTCACCGACGAGCAGTCCCGTGCCGCCGCCGCCGCCTCGGAAGCGACCTCGGGGAACGTCCAGACCGTCGCCGCGGCGACCGAGGAGCTGTCGAGCTCGATCCAGGAGATCGGGCAACGTGTCACCCACAGCACCCAGATCGCGCAGCGCGCAGTCGGCGAGGCCGAGGGCGCCGAGGGCACCGTGCGCAGCCTGGCCCACAGCGCCAACCGGATCGGCGAGGTGGTGGACCTGATCCAGTCCATTGCCGGCCAGACCAACCTTCTGGCGCTGAACGCGACGATCGAGGCGGCGCGCGCCGGCGAGGCCGGCAAGGGCTTCGCGGTGGTCGCCAGCGAGGTCAAGAACCTCGCCGCCCAGACGGCCAAGGCCACCGAGGAGATCCAGCAGCAGATCGACGGCGTGCGCGGCGAGACCGGGCGTGCGGTGGCCGCCATCCGCGAGATCGGGGGCACCATCGCGCGCATCAGCGAGATCACGACCGGCGTGGCGGCTGCCGTCGAAGAGCAGGCGGCGGCCACCAGCGAGATCGCCCGCAACACCCAGCAGGCGGCCGCCGGGACCACCGAGGTGGCGCAGAACATCACCGGCGTGACCCAGGCCGCACAGGAAACCGGCGCCGCCGCCGCGCAGATGCTCGACGCCGCCGGCGGCTTGGCCGAGCAGGCGCAGGCGCTCAAGGTCGCCGTCGAACGCTACGTGGCCGACAACAAGGCCGCCTGACGCGGGCGGCCGAGCCGTGGCGCCGCCGCCACGGCTCGGCGGCGGCAATCACCGATCCGACAGGCTCCCCGCCCCGACGGGTTCAATCCATCGAGGCGGGGATTACACCGCGTCGGCGGGCTTGGGCGGCTTTTCGCCGATCAAGCCTTCGGGACGGTGGATCAGGATGAGCTGCAACGCCAGCCCGATCAGGAACAGGCGCAGATAGGCCGCCCGGGTGGCGAGTTCCGGGGGCAGATAGGCGGTCAGGAAATCCGTCGCCGCCCAGATGCCCCAAACAAGGAAGGCCCCCAGCACGGCGCCGCGATTGTTGCCGCTGCCGCCCGCAATCAGCATCACCCAGACCAGGAAGGTGGTGACGAGCGGATCCACCGCGTCGGGGCTCATGAACTTGCTGGCATGGGCGATCATCGCACCGCCCAGGCCCATGAAGGCCGCGCCAAGGACGAAGGATTGCAGGCGGAACGACCGCACATCCTTGCCCATGGCGGCCGCCGCCGCCTCGTTCTCGCGGATGGCGCGCTGTGCCCGCCCCCAGGGGCTGCGGATCGCCCGCTCCGCCAGCCAATAGACGGCCAGGATCAGGGCCGCGAGCAGGGCCAGGAACAGAACCGGCGCCCAGGGCTGCCCCAGGCCCTCGAACGGCCGGGGAAGGTTCGAGATGCCGAGCGGTCCGCCCGTCAACCAATCCTCGTTGCGGACCACCAGACGCAGGATTTCGGCGATGCCGATGGTGGCGATGGCGAGATAGTCGGTCCGCAGCCTCAGCGTGATCAGCCCCACCGGCACCGCCAGGAACCCGGACACGAGCATCGCCAGAAGCCAGCCCACCGGAGCCGGCAGGCCGAATCCCCCAAGATGCGATGCGCTTTCCGGCGCGGTGGCGATGGCGCTGGCATAAGCCCCCACCGCCACGAAGCCGGCGATGCCGGCGTTCATCAGGCCGGTGAAGCCCCAGTGGACATTCAAGCCCAGGCACAGGAGCGCGTAGACCGCCCCCAGCGTGGCGATCTGCACGACGTAGAGCAGAAGGCCGAGATCCAAGCTCATGCCGGGCTCCGGAAAATGCCGGTCGGACGGACCACCAGCACAAGGATCAGGATCGTGAACGCGACCCCGGTCTTGTACGCCGGGTCCAGCAGCGGCGCGCCGCCCACGAGCGGCAGGCTCGACAGTTCCTCCGCCAGACCGATGACCAGACCGCCGAAAATGGCGCCGTAGGGCTTGCCGATGCCGCCCAGGATCGTCGCGGCGAACACGGGCAGCAGCAGGTTGAAGCCCATGTTGGGCGAAAGCTGGGTGTCCACGGCGACGAACACGCCGGCCATCGCCGCCAGCGCACCGCTCAGGGCCCAGGTCACCAGCACGACGCGGGTGATGGGGATCCCGCTGATGCGCGCGAGGTCGGTGTTGTCGCTGACCGCGCGCATGGCCTTGCCGGTGCGGGTCCGGGTCAGGAACAGATGCAGGGCGACCACGGCGGCCACGGTCGCGCCGATGAAATAGAGGTGGCGCCATTGCAGACGCAGACCGTTCCAGACGAACGGCATCCGGATGCCCTGCTCGTAGACGACCTCGGTCGGGCCGAAGACGGCGAACACGATCGCCCGGATCATCAGCGCCACACCGAAGCCGGAGATCAGCAGCACCACCGGGGGCGCGTTTCGCAACCGGCCGTAAAAGGCGCGGTCGGCCACCAGCGCCAGCGCGATGGTGGACAGCATGGCTACGGGAATGGCGGCCCAAGGGCTCCAGCCCCAAGCGGTGACCACCACGAAGGCGGTGTAGGCCCCCCAGGTCATCAGGTCGCCGTGGGCGAAGTGGGCGAAGCGCAGGATCCCGAACAGAAGCGAGAGTCCGACCGCGCCCAGCGCATAGATGCACCCCAGCACCAGCCCGGGGATGATGTGGAAGTTGACGAGTTCGAGCCAGCCCACGCTTCAGCCCCCCAGGAACATTTCGGCCACTTGGGGATTGGCCAGCAGACCGGGGCCGGTATCGGTGAAGCGGTTCCGCCCGGTCGCGAGCACGTAGCCGCGATCGGCGATGGCCAGTGCCTGTCGGGCGTTCTGCTCGACCATCAGCACCGCGATCCCGGCACCGATGATTCCGCGCACACGCTCGAAAATCTCGTCCATGTACTTCGGCGACAGGCCGGCGGTCGGCTCGTCCAGCATCAGGAGCCTGGGTTCCTGCATCAGGGCGCGCCCCATGGCCACCATCTGCCGCTGCCCGCCCGAAAGCGAGCCGGCGGGCTTATGCCGCTTGTCCGCCAGCGGCGGGAAGATCTCGTAGACGCGGGCGAGCGCACCCGACCAGTCGTCCCGCCGGGCGAAGGCGCCCATCTCCAGGTTCTCCTGCACGGTAAGCGACGGGAAGACGTTGCGCTCCTGCGGGACGTAGGAGAGGCCGTGCCCCACCAGCGTCTCCGGCTTTGCATTGGTGATCGGCTTGCCTCCCAGGAGGATGTCGCCGCCGCGCACGGGGACCAGTCCGAACACCGCCTTCATCAGCGTGGACTTGCCGGCACCGTTCGGGCCGATGATCACCACCGCCTCGCGGTCCTCCACGGTCAGGTCGACCCCCTGGAGGATGTCGGCCTCGGTGTAGCCGCCGCGCACCTGCCGCACTTCGAGCAACGGCATCAGCGCCCCCCGTTCACCCGCACGGATCCGGAGCGGGAGGTCCCCGCGGAGGCCCCCGTGCCCAGATACGCTTCCCGCACGGCCGGGTTGGCGCGGACCTCCGCCATCGTGCCCACCGTCAGCACCCTGCCTTCGGCCATCACGTAGACCGGATCGCAAAGGGCGGCGATCATGTCCATGTCGTGTTCGATCAACAGGAACGTGTATCCTTCCGCGTTCAGGCGCTGGATATCCTCGATGAGGGTGCCGAGCAGCGTGCGGTTCACGCCGGCCGCGGGCTCGTCCAACAGGATGGTGCGCACGCCCGACATCATGGCCCGGCCGATCTCCACCAGCTTCTTCTGCCCGCCGGACAGCTTGCCGGCCGGATGATCGGCGACATGGGACAGTTTCAGGAAGTCCAGCACCTCGCGCGCGCGCGCGCGCACCCGCGCCTCGTCCGTGCGCACACGGCCCCACCGGAACCAGGCGTTCCACAGCGACTCCCCGCTTTGGCCGGGTGCCGGGACGCACAGGTTCTCCGTCACGGTCATCCGCGCGAACTCGTGCGGAATTTGGAAAGTCCGCACCAGCCCCTTGCGGAACAGGATGTGCGGGGGGAGCCCGGTGACGTCCTCGCCGTCCAGCATCACCTGCCCGCCGTCCGGCGTGTAATAGCCGGCCACCGTGTTGAACAGCGTTGTCTTGCCGGCGCCGTTCGGGCCGATCAGCCCCGTCACCGACCCCGTCGCCACGGTCAGCGAGCAGCCGTCGACGGCGGTGAAACCGTTGAACCGCTTCACCAGGTTGCGGATTTCGATCATGGGGCGGGACCGTTGCCCTTTCCTGAAGCCGACCGGGACCGTCCGCCCCGCCCTGCGGGTGTTCCCCAACGGAACGGGCGCGGACGGTCCCGCATCGGCCGCCAATCTTCCGTCAGCGCGCGAACGTGTTTTGAACCGTGATCTGGTTGTCCTTCACGACCCACACGTCGATCGCTCCCGCCGCATCGCCGGCCGGATCGAAATCGATGGGGCCCGAGGCGCCTTCGTAGTTGATCTTCCGGCCACCGGCCAGATGTTCCTTGGCCTTGGCGAACTCGCCCGGCCCGACGACCTCGCCCGGCCCGTTGGCAACCTCGCGCATCGCCTTGGCGATGGCGGCGCGATCGGTGGATCCGGCCTTCTGGATGGCAAGCGCGATCGTCATCGCGGCATCGTACATCTGCGGCGCGAAGGAGCCGGAGGGATCGGCGTTGGGGGTCACGCGGCGGTAGGCGGCCGCGTAGTTCTCCATCCGCTCGGGCGCAGCCGCCGAGCCACCGGCGGTGCCGAACGAGCGCGCCAGGTTCTGGCCACCCACGGCCTGGACCACCGACGGATCGCGCATGCCGTCGGTCAGGACGAAGCGGTTGAAGAAGCCGTTCTCAAGCGACTGGCGCAGGATCGTGGTGCCGCCCGACGCCGGATAGCCCACCAGGAACAGCGCCTCGGGCTGGCCCTGGCCGGCCGCCGCCGCGATCTCGGAGCGGTAGGAGGCGCGGTTCTCCTCCCAGGTGCTTTGGCTGGTGATGGTGCCCCCGGCCTGCTGGAACGCCTGGACAAAGGCGGCCTGGAGGCCGCGACCGTAATCGTTGTTCACCGCCATGACCGCAACCCGGCTCAACCCCTGCTCGCGGGCGACCCGGGCGGACACCCGGCCCTGGAGGTCATCGGGAACGACGGTGCGGAACACGAGGTCGTTGTCGGTCAGTTGGGAGATGGCCGGTGCCGTCGCCGAGGGCGTGACCAGCATCACCCCGTTGGGGATGGTCGCGGTCTGGGCGACGGGAATGGTGACACCGCTGCCGAGCGGACCGAGCAGGGCCACGACATTGTCCACCTGGACCAGCCGGTTGGCGGCCGCAACGCCCGCCTGCGGATTGGTCTGGTCGTCGGCTTCGACCAGGCGCAGCTTGCGGCCGTTCAGGACGCCGCCCGCCTCGTTGACCTGGTTCACCGCCAGCACGGCCGCCGCGCGGATGGCAGGCGTGAACGGGGCAAGGCCGCCGGTGGCGCTCAGCAACAGGCCCACGGGAATGTCCTGCGCCTGGGCTTTCGGTGCGGCGGCGCCCGCGACCAGCGTGGCAGCCGCCGCCGCCGCCAGAATGCTTCGACGGTTGAACAGGGTCACGGTTTCCCTCCCCACATTGTTGTCCGGCGTCTTGCGCGACGCACTGCCCACCATCAGACCTCCCCGTAGCATCCACGGCAAGGGGGTTGCGCAACCCGAACCCGCCGCGAACGGCGAAAATCCGCTCCCCGCATGTTGAGTCGGCCATGGTCCGACCGGGGAGGACGACATGCCGAAGGCAATGATGGTGTTCGTATTGGCGCTGCTACTGGCGCCGGTCAACCTCGTCCGGGCGCAGCCGGCGGATCCGTGGGCGTTGCCGCCGGAAGCGACCACCAGCCACCGCCTGTCGTTGCCGGACGGCTCCCTCGCCTACAGCGCGATGGCCGGTACACTCGACCTGCGCAACCCCAAGGGCGAGCCGGAGGCCCGCATCTTCCATGTCGCCTACCGGGTCGAGGAGCGCGACCCGGGCACACGGCCGATCACCTACGTCTTCAACGGCGGCCCGGGTGCGGCCAGTGCCTTCCTGCACATCGGGGGCATCGGCCCGTGGGCGTTCCGGCCGACCGAAGGCCCCGGCCCGGTGCCGTCCGGCCCCCTGGCCGAGAATGCGGCGACGTGGCTCGCGTTCACCGACCTGGTGTTCGTCGACCCCGTCGGGACGGGGTGGAGCCGGAGCGTCGAAGGCACCGAGGAGGCCGACCGGCGCTTCTGGGAGGTCGGGCGCGATCTCGACGCACTGGCGCGCTTTGTGCGGCAGCATCGCGTCCAGACCGGACGCACCGCATCGCCCACGTACCTGGCAGGCGAGAGCTACGGCGGGTTCCGCACCGCCCGTCTGGCCGAGACGCTGCAAACCGACCACGGGGTGGACCTGACCGGGATCGTCATGATCTCGCCGGTCCTGGATTTCGCCATGTTGGAGGAGGAGCGCCACGAGCTGCTGCCCTGGGCCGTCCACCTGCCATCGCTCGCAGCCGTCAACCTGGAGGCGCAGGGGCGGCTGTCCGTGGAGGCCCTCCGCCCCGTCGAGCGGTTCGCATTGACGGATTATCTGGTCGGCCTTGCGGCCCCATGGGGCGCAATGGACGCGCTTGTTCCACGCATTGCGGAAACGGTCGGCCTGCCCGACGACGTGGTGGCGCGGTTCCGGGGGCGGATTCCCATCCGGGCCTTCGCCAAGGAACGGGGGCGGGGAAACGGGAACGGGGGCGGCGTCGTGGCGAGCCTCTACGACGGGTCCACGCTGACGGCCGACCCGTACCCCGAAAGCCCCGTCGCCCGCGGCCCGGACATCCTGTTGCAGGGCGCGGTCGCCCCCTTCACGACGGCCTTCGTGCACTATGCCCGGGAAGCCCTCGGGTACCGGACCGAACGGCCCTACGCCGTGCTCAACGGCGAGGTGTCGGGGCGCTGGGACTACGGCCGGGGCGGCCGGTCCGCGACGGGGGCACTGGATGCCCTGCGCGAAGCCCTTTCGGCCGATCCGGCGCTGAAGGCCATGATCGTCCACGGCGTGACCGACCTGGTGACGCCCTACTTCGCCTCCGCCTACGTCCTGGGCCAGATGCCCATGGGCGAGCGGGTCCGCCTCGGCCTTTATGCCGGCGGCCACATGATGTACCTGCGTGCCGCACCCCGGGCCGAGCTGGCCGCCGAGGTCCGCGACTTCTATCGGGCGGCGGGTCCCGGTACCAGGGCCCGGGATTGACCCTGGTGTGCCGCAGGCAGGCGGCGACCACGGAACCTAAAGGAAGCTGTACGGGTCGACATCCACCTGTACGCGTACGCTGCTCGGCACCGGCACCTGGTCCAACCAACGGGCGAGCAGCGGCTGCACCTGGACGCCGCGCCGGGCCTTCAGCAGCAGCCGACGGCGGTGGCGGCCGCGCAACAGGGCGAGCGGCGCCTTGGCGGGGCCGAGGACGGCCACCTCCTCGCTCCGGGGCGCCGTGCGGCCCAGCGCGCGCGACACCTCCTCCACCTGCGCCTCGTCCTCGCCCGACACGATGAGCGCGGCCAGTCGGCCGAACGGCGGCATGCCGGCGATGCGGCGCTCCTCGGCCTCGCGGGCCAGGAACTCGTCGCGCCCGCCGTCGGCCAGCGCCTGCATGACGGGGTGTTCGGGCATGTAGGTCTGGAGCAGCACCCGCCCCGGCCGCTCGGCCCGCCCCGCGCGGCCCGCCACCTGGTGCAGAAGCTGGTAGGTGCGCTCGGCCGCCCGCAGGTCGCCGCCGGCCAGCCCAAGGTCCGCATCCACGACGCCGACCAGGGTCAGCATGGGGAAGTGGTGGCCCTTGGCCATCACCTGGGTCCCCACCAGCAGGTCGATGTCGCGGTTGCGCATGCGCTCCAGAAGATCCCGGATCGCCCGCGGCCCGGCCAGGGTGTCGCTGGCCATGATCGCCGCGCGGGCATCGGGGAACAGTTGGCACACCTCCTCGAACACGCGCTCCACGCCGGGACCGCAGGGGACCAGCGATCCTTCGGCGGCGCAGTTCGGGCACTCGACCGGCACCGCCACTTGGTAATCGCAGTGATGGCAATGCAGGCGCCGGGTCAGCCGGTGTTCGACCAGCCAGGCCGTGCAGTTCGGGCACTGGATGCGGAAGCCGCACGCGCGGCAGAGCGTCAGCGGCGCATAGCCCCGGCGGTTGAGGAACAGCATGGCCTGCTCGCCGGCCTGCAGGGTGGCCTGGACCGCCCCGACCATGGACGGGGCCAACCAACGCCCGCGGGGCGGCGGTTCCCGGCGCAGGTCCACCCGTTCCACCGGCGGCAGGGTCGCCCCGCCGTGCCGGGTCGGCAGGTGCAGGCGCCGATACCGCCCGGCCTCCGCGTTCGCCACCGTCTCCAGCGACGGGGTGGCCGAGACCAGGACGATGGGAATCCGGCCCAGGTGCGCCCGCGCGACCGCCATGTCGCGGGCGTGGTAGATGACGCCATCCTCCTGCTTGAACGCGGCCTCGTGCTCCTCGTCCACCACGATCAGGCCCAGGTTCGGATAGGGCAGGAACAGGGCGGACCGCGCGCCCACCACCAGCTTGGCTTCGCCGGTCGCGACCGCACGCCACGTCATCCGGCGCACCAGGCCCGAGATGTCGGAATGCCATTCCGCCGGCCGGGCGCCGAAGCGCTGCATGAACCGTTCGAGCCACTGGCCGGCCAGCGCGATCTCGGGCAGCAGGACCAGAACCTGCCGGCCCGCCTCCAGCGCCGCCGCGATGGCTTCGAAATAGACCTCGGTCTTGCCCGAACCGGTGACGCCGTCGAGCACCACCGTGGCATAGGTCCCCGCCCGCACCGCCCGGCGCAGTTCCTCCGCCGCGGCGGCCTGCGGCCCGGACAGGTCGGGACCGGGACGGGACCAGTCGGGCGCCGTGCCCGGCATTTCGGGTTTCAGCAGCACCGTCTCCAGCACGCCGGCCTCCGCCAGACCGCGCACGACCGCGGTGCCGCATCCGGCCTCCGCCGCCAGTTCCGAAGCGGTCAGGGGCGGCTGTCCGCCGGCCAGCAGGTCCAGCACCCGCCGGCGCGCATCGGTCAGCTTGAGATCGGGGGGCAGTGGCCGGTCGGACAGGCGGTAGGCGGTGACGGGCTTGGGCGGGTGCAGCGCGTCGGTGGCCCCCAGAAGCATCCGCGACACTTGGCCCAGGGGTGCCAGCGTGTAGGCGGAGACCCACTCCACGAAGCGGCGCGACACCTCGGGCACGGGCGGGGCGTCGAATCGCTGGAGAATGGGCTTCAGCCGCGCCTCCGGCAGGGTTCCCGCCCCCTCGCCCCAGACCACGCCCAGCATCCGGCGGGGGCCGAATGGCACTTCCACGTAGCTGCCGGGTTTCACATCCAGACCGTCCGGGACCTTGTAGTCGTAAGGCTCGGACAGAGGCAGGGGCAGCAGGACGCTGGCGCGGGGTGCCGCGGATTTGGTATCCCCATCGGCCATTGTTCAGGTTTCCAAGTACCGCCGGGGGACACCCGGCCCGGGAACACCCGGCTGACAGGAACGGACGGATATGAAGTTCTTCATCGACACCGCGGACATCGCCGAGATCCGGGACCTCGCCGACACGGGTCTCCTGGACGGTGTTACCACCAACCCCTCCCTGGTCGCCAAGAGCGGACGCGACTTCCTCTCGCTCGTCGCGGAAATCTGCGAGGTCGTGCGCGGCCCGGTGAGCGCGGAAGTGGCCGCCACCGATTATGAGACGATGCTGGCCGAAGGCCGCAAGCTGGCCCAGATCGCGCCGAACATCGCGGTCAAGGTGCCGCTGACCCCGGCGGGGCTCAAGGTGTGCCACCGCCTGTCGCAGGCCGGCACCATGGTCAACGTGACCCTGTGCTTCTCGGCCGCCCAGGCGCTGCTCGCGGCCAAGGCGGGCGCCACGTTCATCTCGCCCTTCGTCGGCCGGCTGGACGACATCGGCCACGACGGCCTGCTTCTGATCCGCGACATCGTTCAGATCTACGAGAATTATCCCGGCATTTCGACCGAGGTGCTGGTCGCCTCGATTCGGAACCCCGGCCATGTGATCGAGAGCGCCAAGATGGGCGCCCATGTTGCAACGATGCCGCCTTCGGTTCTGCGCGCGCTCTACCACCATCCCTTGACGGACAAGGGCTTGGCGCAGTTCGTCGCCGATTGGCAGAAGACCGGGCAGAGCATCCTGGACAAGTAGACGGCGGAAGGTTCAGAAAAGTCCGGACGGGCAAGACACTGCACAGCGCAAGGACCGAGGCAAAAGCCGATGGTGCGAGAGACTGGAAGCAGCCAAAGGATCGCGGACTCGGTCAATGCCGAGGACGTGGCCACGTACCTGCGCGAACATCCGGACTTTTTCCTTAAATACCCTGATCTTCTCCAGAATTTGACGCTCCCGGTCCCGAACCATGGCGAGCGCGTGGTGGACCTGCAGCATTACCTGCTGCAGAAGCTGCGCTCGGACATGACCCACCTGAAGGAACAGCAGCGGGAGCTGATCTCCACCACCCGGGCCAATCTGAACAACCAGAACCGGGTGCACGCGGCGGTCCTCTTCCTGCTGGATGCCCATTCCTTCGAGCAGCTCATCCAGACCATCACCACCGATCTGGCGGTGCTGCTGGACCTGGACGCGGTGTCGCTGCTGGTGGAGGCGAACGGCACCACCGACTTCCCGCACGTCCACCGGTCGGGCGTGCGGGTGGTGGATCCGGGCACGCTGAACCGCTGGCTCGGCAAGCGGGACGTGGTGCTGAACGACAACATCACCGCCGATCCCGAGATCTGGGGCAGTGCCGCCGGCCTGGTCCGGTCGGAGGTACTGATCCGCCTGCGCGTCTCCCACGAGACGCCGGACGGGTTGCTGGCTTTCGGCTCGCGCGAGCCGGACACGTTCCACAACGGCCAGGGCACGGAACTGGTCAGCTTCCTCGCCCGCGTGGTGGAACGCTGCATCCGCGCCTGGCTCGACCTGCCGACCTGACCCGCGCTCCGATGGGCCACGGGCCCGGTGGGGCGCACCCCGGGGATCGTATCCAGCCCCCGTTACCCGAAGCGCCGGAGGCGGACACGATGCCGCCGGACGGGCGGACGGAGGGCGCCGATGGCGCCCTGCTTCCCGCCATGCCCGACGTGCAGGCCGCCGTGGCGGATTGGCACCGCTGGCTGGCCGGGGAACGCGCCGTGTCCCGGCATACCGTCGCCGCGTACCTGCGCGACATCCGCGAATTCCTGGCGTTCCTGACCGCGTACCGTGGCGGCCATCCCAGCGTGGACACGCTGAGCCGCCTGAAGCTGACGGACTTCCGCGCGTGGCAGTCGAACCTCGCCCGACGCGACCTGAAGCCATCCAGCCGCGCGCGGATGCTGTCATCGGTCCGGGCCTTCTATCGGTGGCTGGACCGGTCCGGACGGATGCACAACCCGCATATCGCATCGTTCAAGGGCCCACGGGCGAAACCCCCGATGCCGCGTCCGCTGACCCGGAACGACGCCCTGGACGCCCTGGCGGAAGCCGGGGCAATGCCGGAAGAGGCCTGGATCGGCGCCCGGGACCGGGCGCTGTTCACGCTGCTCTACGGTTGCGGCCTGCGCATCGACGAAGCGCTCAGCCTCGACCGCCGCTCGGCCCCCCTCGGCGACACGCTGACGGTCACCGGCAAGGGGCGCAAGCAACGGCTGGTGCCGGTGCTGCCCGCCGTGCGGGATGCCGTCGCAGCCTACCTGGCGGCCTGCCCGTACCCCCTGCCCGACGATGGCCCGCTGTTCGTGGGGGCGCGCGGCAAGCGGTTGCAGGCCGGCATCGCGCAGAAGCAGTTGCGGGCCGTGCGGGTGGCCATGGGCTTGCCGGCCAGCGCCACCCCCCATGCCTTGCGGCACAGCTTCGCCACGCACCTGCTGGGCAGCGGCGCGGACCTGCGCGCCATCCAGGATCTTCTGGGCCACGCTTCGTTGTCCACCACCCAACGCTACACGGACGTGGATGCCGAGCGCCTGCTGGCCATCTACGCGAACGCGCACCCGCGGGCGAAGGAATAGGGCCGGTACGACGCGGGCCGGCGGAGGCTATCGGCGGCGCCACCACGCCGTGGCGCGTGCCCTGGCCTCGTCCACCCGGGCCGACAGGCCGGGATAGCGGGCACGCACCCGCTCGACCAGACGATGGGCCCAGGCCTGCTCCGTGGCCAGTATCGACAGGCCGATCAGGAGGAACAGAATGCCCTGCAGGAACGGCAGAACCAGTCCGGCCACCCCTAGAACCAGGAAAGCGTAGCCGGCGGCGAGCTTCAGCCAGCGCACCCAAAGCGGACGGCCGCCCCCCGCCTGCCCATCCGCCGGCCCGTCCGCCTGTCTCGTCGATGCCGGGGCGTGCGGGGCGTCGTAGACCCCGACCCGGGACGCGGGTCCGGGTCTTCGGTCCGGCGGAACGGGCGTTTGGATGGTCATGGCGCTTCACTCGCAAGGGCCAAAACCGAACGCGCCGGATCGTGGGTTCGATCCGGCACGCAAGGCTCCTCAATCGTCCTTGGCAAGGCCGTGGCTCCCGCGGAAGCCACGGCCTTGACGGTCAGATGTGCAGCGGGCGCCCATCCACCGCCAGCGCCGCTTCCTTGACGGCCTCGGTCAGGCTCGGGTGCGGGTGGCTGGTGCGGGCCACGTCCTCGGCCGAGGCGCCGAACTCCATCGCCAGCACCAGCTCGGCGATCATGTTGCCGGCATCGGGGCCCAGGATATGGACGCCGAGGATGCGGTCGGTCTTGGCATCGGCCAGCACCTTCACGAACCCGTCGGTCGAGTTCATGGCGCGTGCGCGGCCGTTGGCGCTGAAGGGGAACTTGCCCGCCTTGTAGGCGATGCCTTCGGCCTTCAACTGTTCCTCGGTCTTGCCGACCTGGGCGGCCTCGGGCCAGGTGTAGACCACGCCCGGGATGGTGTCGTAATTCACGTGGCCGGCTTGACCCGCCAGGATCTCGGCGAGGGCAACGCCCTCCTCTTCGGCCTTGTGGGCCAGCATCGGGCCGGCGACCACGTCGCCGATCGCGTAGATGCCCTTCACACTGGTCTGGAAATGGGCGTCGATCTTGACGCGCTTGCGCTCGTCCAACTCGACGCCGACCGCCTCCAGGCCCAGACCGTCGGTGTAGGGCCGGCGGCCGATCGCCACCAGGACCAGGTCGGCCTCGAGCGTCTCCTGCTGACCGCCCTGCGCGGGCTCCAGCGTCAGGGTCACCCCCGCGTTGCCGACCTTGGCGCCCATGACCTTGGTGGACAGTTTGAAGGTCAGGCCCTGCTTCTGCATGATGCGCTGCATGTGCTTGGACACTTCGCCGTCCATGCCGGGCAGCACGCGGTCGAGATATTCGACCACCGTCACCTCGGAACCCAGCCGGGCGTAGACGGACCCCATCTCCAGCCCGATGTACCCGCCGCCGATGACCACGAAGCGCTTGGGCACTTCCTTCAGGCCGAGCGCGCCGGTCGAGGACACGATCCGCTCCTCGTCGATGGTCACGCCGGGCAGCGGCTGCACATCGGATCCGGTGGCGATGACGATGTGCTTGGCCTTGACGGTGGTGGTTCCGTCCTTGCCGTCGACCGCGACGGTGCCGGCATCCACCAGGCGTCCCCGCCCCTTCAACCAGTCGATCTTGTTCTTCTTGAACAGGTACTCGACGCCCTGAACGTTCGATTTCACCACCCCGTCCTTGTGGGCGGCCAGTCCGGCCAGATCGAGTTCGACGCCCGACACCTTGACCCCGAAGGAGCCCAGGTGGCGCTTGGCCTCCTCGTACTTCTCGGAGCTGGTCAGCAACGCCTTGGAGGGGATGCAGCCGACGTTCAGGCAGGTGCCGCCCAGCGTGTCGCGCGCCTCCACGCAGGCGGTCTTGAAACCAAGCTGGGCTGCGCGGATGGCGCAGACGTAGCCGCCGGGACCGGCGCCGATCACGACGACATCGTATTGGGATTCGGCCATGGGAAAGGGCTCGTGGATCAGGGGGGTTTCACGAAATCGCGCGTGTTATGCCCGGCGGGCCTCCGCCTGGCAACCGGCATGCCGGGTCACACGACCGCGGGAGGTACACCGCCTGGCGCGCTTCCTGGCCTAGAAAATAGGGGTATACAGTTACACCAACGATAGTAAGGCCGCCGCAGAGCGGCTCTGCCTTTCGAGCAGGGGGGCAAAGGGCATGTCCATCAAGACGCGGCTTCTGATTGCATTATCCGCAATGACCCTGGCCCTTGGAGCCCTGGCGGTCACGGGCTGGCGTTCGCTCGACCTGGCGACCCGGGGCCTGCACGACGCGGTCGAGCAGCGTGCGGTGCCGCAGCGGATCCTCAAGACCATTTACGGCCTGTACGTCACCAACATTGCCGACACGGCCCACAAGACCCGCGACGGCAACATCGACTGGGCCGATGGCGCCAAGGCGGTCGAGAGCGCCGCCGCCGAAATCGACCGGCAATGGGCCTTGTACCTGCAGAAGGACATGGACATCGCCGAAACGCAGGTGGTGGACGAAGCGAAGCAGGTCAAGGCGGCGGCGGACGCGGCCATCGCGGACCTGTTGCAGATCATGCGGACGGAAGACTGGCGCGGCATGGATGGCTTCGTCGTCCAGCGCCTGTACGAAGTCATGGATCCGGTCTCCGCCGTGCTGACGAAGCTGACGGACATCCAGGTGGAAGGGGCGCGGGCCTCCTACGTTGCCACCATGGGGGACGTGTCATCCGCCCGCGCGGTCATGCTGGGCGTGATTGCCCTGGGCGGACTCGTCGTGCTGTGGGGCGTGTTCGCCGTGGTGGTCAAGATCAGCCGGCCGCTGGCCGCGATGACCCAGGCCATGACCGAAGTCGCCGCCGGCAACCTGGATGCGCCAATCCCCGCCAGGGGAAACAAGGACGAGATGGGCAGCCTGGCCGCCGCCCTTGCCACGTTCCGCGAAAACGCCCTGGAACGCCACCGCCTGCGGATGGAGCAGGCCGAACAGGCCCGCCAAGCCGAAGAGGCGCGGCGCAGTGCGATGCGGGAGCTGGCGGACCGGTTCGAACAGGCGGTGGGCGGAATCGTCGCCGAGGTGGCGTCGGCCGCCCGGCAGTTGCGGGTCAATGCATCCGACCTGTCCGAGACGGCGGACCGGACATCGGGCCAGGCGGAGACGGTGGCCGGTGCCTCGGACCAGGCGACATCCAACGTCGAAACCGTTGCCGCCGCGGCCGAGGAGTTGTCGGCATCGGTCGCGGAGATCGGCAAGCAGACCACCCAGGCCGCCGCGGTGGCACGCGAAGCGGTGGGTCAGGCCGACGCCACCAATGCCACCGTGCAGGGTCTGGCCGAGGCTGCCGTGCGCATCGGCAAGGTGGTCGAGCTGATCCAGTCGATCGCCGGCCGGACCAACCTTCTGGCGCTGAATGCGACGATCGAGGCGGCCCGGGCCGGAGAGGCCGGCAAGGGCTTCGCGGTGGTGGCGAACGAGGTGAAGACCCTGGCCAGTCAGACCGCCAAGGCCACCGAGGAAATCCAATCGCAGGTGATTGCGATCCAAGGCGAAACCGGCAAGGCCGTGGACGCGATCGGCCGGATTTCCTCGACCATCGGGGATGTCAGCCGGATCGTGCTGGCGGTGAGCGGCGCGGTGGAGGAGCAGGGCGCCGCCACCGGGGAGATCGCCCGCAATGTCCAGGAAGCCGCAACCGGCACGCGGTCCGTGTCCACCACCGCCCAAGCGATGACCTCGATCGCCGCCGAGACGGGCATGGCCGCCGGCAATGTGCTGGGCGCCTCGGACGCATTGGCCCGCGAGGCCGAACGGCTGCGTACGGAACTGACCGCGTTCGTGACCCAGGTCCGCGCGGGGTGAGTCGAAATCCCGGGGTGCCGACCTCGGGACGATAGGAGGGGCACCATGCTGGCAGGCCAGTTGGCTTTGCTCACGGCCGCCTTGTTCGCCGGTGCGGCACTTTACATCAATGTGGCCGAACAACCCGCGCGCCTGGAGTTGGACGACCGGTCCCTGCTGATGGAGTGGAAGCCCGCCTACAAGCGCGGCACGGCCATGCAGGCACCGCTCGCGGTCATGGGCTTCCTGCTTGGAACGGTGGCCTGGTGGGGAGCCGGCCACATCGGGTGGATCGCCGGGGCGCTGCTGATGGTTGCGAACTGGCCCGTCACCCTCTTCGCGATCATGCCCACGAACAACCGCCTCATGGCGATCGAACCCGCGGCGGCCGGTTCCGAAAGCCGGGCGATGATCGAGCGATGGGGCACCCTGCACGCCGTGCGCACGGCGCTCGGATTTGCGGCCTGCCTGGCGTTCCTGTGGGCCTCCCTCGCCTGAAGTCGGGTACCACCCGCCCCAAAAGCGAACGGGCGCCCCGGTACGGGGCGCCCGCTTCCCTTTGATTTGAGTGCCGCGGTTTAAACGGCCAGCAGCAGACGCTGCGGATCCTCGATGCACTCCTTCACGCGCACCAGGAAGGTGACCGCTTCACGGCCGTCGATGATGCGGTGGTCGTAGGACAGCGCCAGATACATCATCGGGCGGATTTCGATCTTGCCGTTCACGACCATCGGCCGCTCCTGGGTCTTGTGCATGCCCAGGATGCCCGACTGCGGCGTGTTCAGGATCGGGGTCGACATCAGCGAACCGTACACACCACCGTTGGAGATGGTGAAGGTACCGCCGGTCAACTCCTCCATGGACAGCTTGCCGTCGCGGGCCCGCTTGCCCAGCTCGCCGATCTTCTTCTCGACGCCGGCGAAGCTCATCTTGTCCGCATCGCGCACCACCGGAACCACCAGGCCCTGGGGCGTGCCGACGGCGACCCCGATGTCGTAGTAGTTCTTGTAGACGATGTCGGTGCCGTCGATCTCGGCGTTGACCGCCGGGATTTCCTTCAGCGCCTCGATGCAGGCCTTCACGAAGAAGCTCATGAAGCCGAGCTTCACACCGTGCTTCTTCTCGAACTGGTCTTTGTACTCGTTGCGCAACGCCATCACGTTGGTCATGTCCACCTCGTTGAAGGTGGTCAGCATGGCCGCGGTGTTCTGGGCTTCCTTCAGGCGCCGGGCGATGGTCTGGCGCAGCTTGCTCATCCGCACCCGCTCCTCGCGGTCGGCGCGCGGACGCGGACCGGACGGGGCTGCGGGCGCGGCGGGAGCCGGTGCAGCCGGGGCGGAAGCGGTGGGGCGGTTCTCGAGGAAGCCGATCACGTCGCCCTTGGTCAGGCGCCCGTCCTTGCCGGACCCGGCGACCTGCGACGGGTCGATGCGGTTCTCCTCGACCAGCTTGCGCACCGACGGCGCCAGCACGTCGTTCTTGCCGGCGGCGGCCGGGGCCGGCGGCGGCACGGCGGACGCAGCCACGGCGGTCACGGGGGCCGCCATCGCCGGCTGCGGGGCGGCCTTCGGCGCCGGTGCCGGCTTCGCGGCGGCGCCCGCGCCGGCACCCTCGCCGATGTGGCCCAGCACGGCGCCCACACCGACGGTGTCGCCCTCGTTCACCTGGATGTCGGACAGCACGCCGGCGGCAGGTGCGTTCACCTCCAGCGTGACCTTGTCGGTCTCCAATTCAACCACGGCCTCGTCGGCCTTCACCGCATCGCCCGGCTTCTTCAGCCAGCGCGCAATCGTGGCTTCCGTGACCGACTCGCCGAGGGTCGGCACCTTGATTTCCGTCGCCATTTATCGAGTCCGTGCGGTTTACAGTCTGTAATTCGGGGCGGACCTTACTTCACGCTGAGCGCGGCGTCGATAAGCGCCGCCTGCTCAAGGTTGTGCTGCTTCAGCAAGCCCGTCGCCGGCGATGCCGCCTCGGGGCGGCCGGCATACTTGGGCCGCCCGGCCTTGTGGCCGATCTCGGTCAGCACCTGCTCGATCCGCCGGTCCACGAAGAACCAGCTTCCCATGTTGGCCGGCTCCTCCTGGCACCAGACGACGTCGGCGTTCGGGTACTTGCGCAGTTCCTCGGCCAGCGCCTTGGCGGGGAACGGGTAGAGCTGCTCCACCCGCACGATCGCCACGTCCTTGACCTGCCGTTCCTCGGCGGTCTGGGCCAGATCGTAGTAGACCTTGCCCGAGCACAGGACGACGCGCTTCACCTTCTCCGGCTTCACGGTCGCGGTCCGGTCCCACAGCACGCGGTGGAAGGCCGAACCCGGCAGGAAGTCCTCAAGCGGCGAGACGCACTGCTTGTGCCGAAGCAGGGACTTCGGCGTCATCATGACCAGCGGCTTGCGGAAATTGCGGCGCACCTGCCGGCGCAGGATATGGAAGTAGTTGGCCGGCGTGGTGCAGTTCGCGACCTGCCAGTTGTCCTCGGCCGACAGTTGCAGGAACCGCTCCAGACGCGCCGAGGAATGCTCCGGCCCCTGCCCTTCGTAGCCGTGGGGCAGCAGCATCACCAGGCCCGACATGCGCAGCCACTTGGCTTCGCCGGACGAGATGAACTGGTCGATCATGATCTGGGCGCCGTTGACGAAGTCGCCGAACTGCGCCTCCCAGAGCACCAGCGCGTCCGGGCGTGCGACGGAGTAGCCGTACTCGAAGCCCATTGCGGCGTACTCGCTGAGCAGCGAGTCGTAGATGAAGAAGCTGGCCTGGTCCTCGCTGACGTGTGCCAGGGGCGTCCACTCCTCACCGGTGCGCCGGTCGATGATCGTCGCGAAGCGCTGCACGAAGGTGCCACGCCGGGTGTCCTGACCTGCCATCCGCACGGGGCGACCCTGAGCGAGCAGCGAACCGAGCGCGATGATCTCGCCGGTGGCCCAGTCGATCGGGCCTGCCGTGATGGCCGCGGACCTCCGCTGCAGCTGTGGAGCCACCTTGGGGTGCACGGTGAACCCCTCCGGAGTGTTGATGTAGGCGGCGGCGATCGACTTGAGCAGCTCCGGCGAGATGGCGGTCACCGCTCCGCCCTGCGGCTCGGCGGGCTTGGTCGGGTAGTCCGGCACGGTGACGTAGTCGTCGGCTGGCTCGTCGACCTTGCGGACCTCGGTGAACACCCGCTCCAGCTGCTTCTGG
>DASQNC010000037.1 GCA_035645145.1 Azospirillaceae bacterium
CCGCGCACGACGGCTTCACGCTGCACGACCTGGTCTCGTACGACGACAAGCACAACGAGGCGAACGGCGAGGGCAACCGGGACGGCCACAGCCACAACCTGTCTTGGAACCACGGCGTGGAGGGGCCGACCGGCGACCCGGTGATCCGGGCGCTGCGCGAGCGGCAGAAGCGCAACCTGCTGGCCACGCTGCTGTTCGCGCAGGGCACGCCGATGCTGCTGGCCGGTGACGAGTTCGGCCGCACCCAGCACGGCAACAACAATCCCTACTGCCAGGACAACGAGGTGACCTGGCTGGATTGGACCGGGATCGACGCGGATGGACGTGCGCTGCTGACGTGGGTGCGCGAGGCCGTGGCCCTGCGGCAATCCACACCGCTGCTGCGCTGCACCCGATGGCTACGGGGTGTGGCCGACCCCAACGGCGTGAAGGACATCACCTGGATCACCCCGGCCGGCACCGAGAAGACACCCGAGCAATGGCGCGACCCGCTCGCCCGCTGCGTGGGCATGCTGCTGGACGGGCGGGCCGAGCCGCTGGCCGCCGAAATCCCCGTGCCGCAGGTGCTGCTGCTGGTGCTGAACGCCCATTGGGAGCCCGTGCCCTTCACCATTCCCGAGGTGCCGGGCGGCCGCCGTTGGCGCCGTCTGTTGGACACGGCCCGACCCGCGGTGGATCCGGACGGCACGGTCCGGTCGGGCGATGTCGTATCGGTCGAAGGCCGGTCGCTGTCCCTGTTCTCACTGGGCCTGCGCAACGGCGCATCGGGGATCATTGCCGCCGCCGACGCCCTGGCCCGGGCGACGGCCGTACCCGAGGTGGCGGGGGATTAGGGGGAAAGCCGCTTCTCGTCGAACCTATCCGGACACCTGCGCCCACCGCTTGCCGCGCGGTCGAACATCTGTCATCACGCTCAACGGACGGATGTGCTGCATTCTTGCAGGTTGGGGGCGGTCCCGGTGGATTTTGGCTGCGGACTTGCCGTGCGGACGCAGGCGCCGAATGTCCGGGCCGTGCTGCACCGTTGGATGAACGGCGTTCTGGCCGACCGGGGATGGAGCGCCGCCGCCTGGGCACGGGCGGCCGGCATCGCGCCCACCAGCCTGACCCGGTTCCTGCGCGATCCCGAACGCGCCAGCGTTCCGGGGGCCGAGACCATCGGCAAGCTGGCGTGGGCCGCAGGTTCGGAACCATGCCTGCTGGGCGCGCATGCCCCGGATCCGCCTTCGCACGTGCCCCTGGTCACCGTGGCCGAGGCGCGGGCGGCCCTTGCCGGGCCGCCGGCCAACATCCGCACATGGCTTGAGGCGGTACGGCGCGACGGGCGCCCCTGCATCACCGTGGATGCCGGCGTGTCCCGGCGCGCGGTGGCGCTTCGGGTCACCTCGCGCCATATGAACGCCGCCGGCATCCTCCCGGGCGACAATGTGGTGGTGGAGCCCGTCGATGCGCGCCCACCGCGGCCGGGCGATCTGGTCCTCGTGCTGGATGGGGACCATGCCTGCGCCTACCGCTGGCACGCGCCGCTGCTGGTGCCGGCCAGCAGCGATCCGGATTGCGCCGCCCCCATCGGGATCGCGGGCGCGCACATCGTCGGAATGGTGACCTTCGTCTCACGCGCTGTGCGCACCTGACCCAAGCGAACGCACCTTCGAGACGCGGACCTGCGTCATTCTGGCTGTTCGTGTTTTGTTCCTAAAAGCTGCAACATCGCAGTGGAAATCCGGGGGGCGACTCGCCACCTAAGACATGAACGATGCGAGAACGCATCGGCGACTCGGTCCGCAGAACGCAGGTCCCGAATGGCGATTACGGATCAGCAGCGCGCGTTCCGCGCAGTGCGGATCGGGAGTTCCGATTCACCGCGCCTCATGGCCGGCGCCTGGAGCCAGGTCTGGCGCGAGAAGACCGGGCGTGCGGATCCGCCCGATCTGGACATGGTGCCGGCGGTGCAGATCGGCATCGCGACCGAGCCGCTGCATGGCCGTTTCTACACGCACCGCACCGGCGTCGGCTGCATGCCCGCCGGTCACCGCACCTACGAACACCCGTCCCACCCCTGGATGGTGGCGCACCTGGACTATCTGACCTGGGCCGTGCGGCCGGCGGATCCGGATGAGCCGCCCGACACGGTGCTGGAGGCCAAGTTCTGCGGCACCTACCTGTCCGACGAGGAGCTGGTGGAGCGCTACTGGTGGCAGCTCCAGCACCAGATGGCCGTCGGCGGGTTCCGGCAGGCGGTGCTGTCGATCCTGCGGCCCGGTTCCTATTCGGCGGTCCCGGTCCCGCGGGACGACAAGGACATCGGCGTGCTGATCGAAACCCTGCGGGCGTTCTGGTGGCACGTGGAAAACGATGTCGAGCCCGCCGTGGACCCGCTGGCGGTGGCCCCCCCGCCGATGGAGCGGATGCGGGTCCTGGACATGGCCATGCACAACGAGTTCGCCAGCCTGGGCGGTGTCCTGATGGCGAACCGCACGGCCGTCACGGTCTACAGGGAGGCCGAGCAGAAATTGAAGGCCCTGATGCCCGCGGATTGCCGCGTCGCCTACCTGAACGGCGACCGGGCCGGTGGGGAGGCGGGATTGGTGCTCACCCGCTCGCGGGATGGGCGGTTGAGCCTGCGCTTCGGCGCGCCGGCGCGACGCGACCACGACCGGGCGGATGTCTGGATGCCGGATGGACCCGGCGGAGAAGCCGAACCGGATTTGCCGTTCACCGTCCGGTTGGTGGCATCGGGGGCGGTCGAGCCCGCTCTTTGGGAGGGAGACGATTGATGGCGAAGATCACCACGAAGCCCGTCGAGACGCAGGATGCCGGGTCCAGCACGACCACCGCGCCCAACCTCGATCTCTGGAACGACCTGAAGCGCACCGATCCGCGGGCAACCAAGCCCTTCACCCGGTCGGGCGGTTTTCGCGGCACCCAGATCGACCCGACCTGGCGGCTGGAGCGGATGACCGAGGTCTTCGGGCCGATCGGCAAGGGGTGGGGCTACGAGCAGGTGGAATGGACCATTGTCGAGCGCATGGTCTTCGTCTGCGTGAAGGTCTGGTACCGCGATCCGGAGACGGGCGAGGTCCTGTGGACCGGTCCGCAATGGGGCGGGACCGAGATCGTGCGCCGCCGCCGCGACGGCACCGAGGCACCCGACGACGAGTGCTTCAAGATGTCGGTCACCGACGCGCTGGGCAAATGCATGCTTCAGCTCGGTCTGGCGGCGGACGTCTACATGGGCCAGTTCGATGACAGCAAGTACCGGGAGGAGTCCGAGGCGTACTTCAACGCCAAGACCAACCCGGACCTGCAACCGGCCGCCATCGAGAAGTTCGAGCGCGACATCCGCGAACAGATCGCCGACGTGGTCGATCTGGACGGGCTGGATGCCTTGTGGCGGGGCGGCGTGGCCGTGCGCCTGCGCGACATCGGCGTGGTGGACAAGGCGGCGCAAAGCCGGATCGTCCAACTGTTCTCGCAGCGCAAGGCCGAGCTTCTGAAGCGCCAGAACAACGTCGAGGCCGCCTGAACGGCGGTCTCCATCGACGCCGCCCGGAGGGCGGCCCGGGAGGGACCCGCATGACCACCCTCAACCAGCTCCAGCGACGGCTTGCCGATGCGCACACGCGCATCGGCGGCGAGGGGCGCTTCTCGTTCACCGTGAACCAGGGCGCCCGGCCGGAGTGCTTCATCACCCACTGGCTGCCGCCCGGCCCGACCGGCTACGGCGACTGCCGGACCGTCGGCGTCGGCACGGCCGACGATTGCCTGAAGTCACTCGACCGCTATGTCGAGAGCTATGTGCGCAAGCCCACGGCGGAAGAGGTGGGGCGCATGATCGGCGTCCTGCCGGCCCCGTCCGAAGCAACGCGGGCCGAAACCACGAGGCCGGAAGCAACCAAGCGCGAAGTCCCGATGGCGGCGGAGTAGGGAGGGGCGGCCCGCCTCTTCCTCTACCGCAAACCCGTCAGCACATCCGCCTTTGCCACGTCGCGCCATTCGGCCGGAACAGGCCGTGGCTTTGAACACTGAACCCCTCAAGTGCGACCGGTACTGCCTCGGTTCTCCATCTCGGTCAGACCTCCTGTCTTCCGGCCTTCCGGTACTGACTCCACAGATCGTTCAGGCGATTGTTGTGCTTTTCGTAAACACCCCGGGCGAACATCGGTGCAGCCTCCACGGCAGCGTTGTAGTCCCCCATGATTGTCAGCACATCTGGCAGCTGGTATCCCGCAACCCGAGCCGTCCGGAGACGAGCCAACACTTGATCGACCTCTTGCGCCGCACTGCGATAGCCTATGTAGGCCCCGAGAAAGTCAGTTGAGAGCGGAAAGAGGATCGCTGCGCAGGCGACCCGGGCTCCCGCTAAGCCCCAGTCGGCCTCCAATAGTGGGATGCTGAGGAGCAGCGCTGCAATGAATATCACCGGGACAGCCAAATAGACTAGCACCTGCTCGGCGCTTTTGCGAAGTAGGAAGGCCGACCAAAATGCGCTCTGCTCGAGCTTCTCCGCGAGCCGTGCCGGCCCGGGGGTCCCTGCGACATCGTAGTAGTTCGGATCCGCCAAGCGTTCGGCTTCCTGATCGGAGACCGAAAAGCTGGCCTTGATCTGGAGCAGCTCGGCTTTGGAGACCTCCAGCCCAAGGTCTTCTGCCATTAATGTTAGCCGGCGCACGCGTTCGGCAAGGCTCCGGCTCTCCTTGAACTTCAGCCATAGCCAGATCCAACACCCTGCTGCAATGCACGAGATCACCGCACAGCCGTAGGCTGTTCTCGCGTCGGAGGTGAATACCGCGAGTACGGCAATTATAGCGAGTGCAGCCTGAGCTATGAGAATTTTGCTCTGGAGATCGGCCGCCTTGTTGAACTCGGCCCGATGCAGCCCGATGAGCTGCTGGTAGGTGCTGGCCATGGCGCTTGGGTCAGTTGCTGTTAGCTAGGCCTTCAGAGGCGGGAGATTGTACTGGAAGAGGCGATCCCAGATCGCGTAGCTGCCCTTAATGTTGCCCGCGAACTTGGCATCCTGCGCCTCCGACGCTCTGGTGGCGGCTTGCTCGACGGCTTTGAGAGAGTCGGACCACTGGACTACTGTCTTGCAGGGTTCTAGCTTGCGGTCGAGTTTGGGAAACTGTGGATCGACAATATCAGGCAGCCGCTGGTCCTTTAATGCCATAAAAATATTCAGGAGATCGATCTCATAGAGAATGATGTGCTCGCTCTTCGCATATTGGGTGACGAACATCTCCAGATAGAACGACCTAATGGCGATGTTGTTGACGAACTTCCACGCTTTCACGATGCGGATCAGCCGCTTCAGCCGCTTCAGCCGCTTCAGCCGCTTCAGCTGCCCGCTGAGGCGCTTATCATGCTCCGTCACATAGGCATTGTGCGATTCCGGTGCAGCAAACATCCAACCACCGTCGCCATCCGGCATGTCGAACTGGCGGAAGCCAGCGGGGGTTTTGCCTACCTCATCGACAGGGATAATTTCGGTCAGCTCGTCGCCGCCAACGCCGAACGGCAGCCGCACGCCTGGCCTGTCTACCCGCACACCGGTCCGAGGGAACCGTTCCCGGAGAAGCTCGGCCACTTCGGCCAAGACCTTGTTTGAGTCTGCCCGCAGGTGTCGGCGGTCGATCACGGCGAAGTAGTCTACGTCACTATGCCCTGAGACGGCGGTGCCGTTGCCGAACGAGCCGGACCGGAAGAACCCGATCTGGCCGTACCGGGCTTCCAGCTTCTGCTTGATCGACGCCCGGTGGGAGGCGGCGGCAGCGGTATCTGAGGGTTGGACACCGATGCGCTTAGCATATTCATCAAAGCAGGACTGGAGCGGCGGCGTCATTCTAGGCCCAAAACAGTGGGGAACTGTTCTTCCCGCGACCGCAACGCCAAACGGTTGCAGGCATTCTACTCACGGTATCTGCCACGCTTCCTTGGGTAGTGTCAACTTCTGGTGGTGACGAAGTGCCGTTGTCGATTAATAAGATATTATCTAGCCATCTCTTACACTAAACCGCCCCGCCAAGGCGTTCCGTTTGCCCCGCATGCGAAGTGCTGTGGTGAGACCACATGTCCCATTTAGAACTTGAATAAGGCGGGCCAGCGGAATGGTGGAGAGACCATCGAACCCGCCGTCATCACCGAAGCCCCGCCAGCACATCGGCCTTTGCCACGTCGCGCCATTCGCCCGGCGCCAACCCGTCCAACCCCAGGCCGCCGATTGCGACCCGGACCAGGCGCAGGGTGGGGAAGCCCACGGCCGCCGTCATGCGGCGCACCTGCCGGTTCTTGCCTTCGGTCAGGGTCAGGGCGATCCAGCCGGTCGGCACCGTCTTGCGGAACCGGATGGGTGGATCGCGGGGCCACAGGTCCGGATCCTGGTCCAGCCGTGCCGCCACGCATGGCCGTGTCCGGTGGCCCTGGATGACCAATCCGCCGGCCGCAAGCCGCGCCAATGCGCCGTCGTCGGGCTCCCCTTCGACCTGGGCCAGATAGCGCCGCGGGTGACCGTGCGCCGGGTCCAGAAGGCGTTTGATCAGCCGCCCGTCGTCCGTCAGCAGCAACAGCCCCTCGCTGTCATGGTCCAGCCGTCCGGCCGGATACACCCCGGGCGGCAGGCCGAAGCCGGCGAGGGTCGGGTGCCCGCCTTCGGGCGTGAATTGGCAGAGCACGCCGTAGGGCTTGTTGAACGCGATGTAGCGCATGGATCAGAACGCCGGCCGGTCCGGGCCAAGCCCCGGTGATCCCGTCGATGCCCAGGTGCCGGTCAGGTTGAGTGCCGCTGCCGCCATGACCTTGGCCGACACCACCATGTCGTCGATGCCCACCCACTCGTCCGGCTGGTGGGCCAGTTCCAGGATGCCGGGGCCGTAGGCCACGCAGTCCCGGAGCTTGCCGATACGGGCGATGTGCTTCTGGTCGTAGGTGCCGGGCGAGGCGATATGCGTCGGCGGCCGGCCCAGCACCCGCTCGATCTCACGGTCCAGCGCCCGCACCACCGGCGCGTCGGGGTCCGTCATGACGGGGTCGACGATCATCAGGTCGCGCACCTTGTACCGGAACTCCGGTCGGCCGCGGGCAAGCTCGGCCAGCAGGCCGAGGATTTCGCCCTTCACCTCCTCCAGATCCTCCTCGATCAGGAAGCGGCGGTCGAGCACCAGGCGGCAACTGTCGGCCACGTTGGGGCTGGGCAGCCCGTCGCCCCCGGGCTCCATCTGGCCGCCGTGCAGGGAATTGAAGTTCAGGGTGGATGCGCGGGCGCCGTCCGGCACCACCGGCATCCGTGTCCGGCGCGTGGCCAACGCCGGATAGACGCGCTCCTCCACCCGATGCAGGAACTCGCCCATGTGGCGGATGGCGCTGACGCCCAGGAACGGCATCGATCCGTGGGCGATCCGCCCCAGGGTCTCGATTTCCGCCCACCAGACGCCGCGGTGGCCCAGGCACACGCGGTCGGGGTTCAGCGGTTCGGGGATGATGACGTGGTGGACGCGGGGTGGCGAGAAATAGCCGTGGTGGGCCAGATGCGCGACCCCGCCGAACCCGCCCGACTCCTCGTCCACCGTCCCCGAGATCTCCAGGGCACCGGTCCACTCCAGACCGCTTTCCAGGATGGTCTCGACCGCGACGATCGACGCGGCCAGACCGCCCTTCATGTCGCACGCGCCGCGGCCATAGACCCGGCCGTCGCGGATGACGCCTTCGAACGGGTCGAGCGTCCAGCCCTTGCCGGCCTCCACCACGTCGATGTGGCTGTTGAAGTGCACCGTCTCGCCGGGGCGTCCGCTTTCGACGCGGGCGACCACGTTGGTCCGGGGATAGCGGTCGTTGTCCCCGGGTGTCCCGGTGCCGCGGACATATTCGACGGCGAAGCCGCGCGCGGCCAACCGCTCGCCGACGAACCGGGCGCAGGCCTCGTAGGCGTCGCCGGGGGGATTGACGGTGGGGATGCGGATCAGCTCGCGGGTCAGCGCCGCGACCTCGTCGCGCTTCCCCTCGATCCGGCGGAACAGGTCGTCGCGCCCATGCATGCGATCACGGTACGGGGCCAGCGGAGGCCAGGTCAACACCGTGCGCCCGGCGGCCGGAAAGGGCCGCTTCCTCGACCCGGACGCGCCAGGCGGTCAGCGGCACGTTGAGCAGCGAGAACAGCAATGCCAGCCCCCATTGCCCAAACGCGAGCGGCAGCACGGCCAGCTCCAGCGCCACCACCACGTAGTTGGGGTGGCGGACCAGCCGGAACGGGCCGCGCCGGACCAGGGGAGCGCCCGGCAGGGTGATGACCCGCGTCGTCCAGTACGGCCCCAGCGTGGCGATCACCCACACACGCCCGAGCTGAAGCAGGGCAAACACGCCCAGGAGTGTCCAGGACACCGGCGCATCGGCCGGCGTGAGGGCGAACACCGCGGCAAGCCAAGCGGCATGCAGCAGCACGAACAGCGGGTAGTGGCCGGCCCCGGCCTCCACCGCGCCCTGGGCCAGCAGGCGTCGGGTGTTGCGGCGGGCATAGGCCAGCTCGGCCACCCGTTGGGCGGCCACCAGCAGCACGACGATCTGGGGCGGGCCGATCTCGAAGGGTGTCATGGGGGCGTCACAGGTCGATCACCAGGAAGCCGGCGGTGAAGCCGGGCCCCAGCGCCGTCATCAGGTGCCGGCCCCGGGCTCCCCGTTGCAGCCGCCGTTCCAGCACGAACAGAACGGTCGCCGCCGACATGTTGCCGTAGTCGCGCAGGACCGCGGCCGAGTCGTCCAGCCCGTCGGTGCAGGGGGCCATGGTGGCCTCGATGGCGTCCAGGACCTTGGCCCCGCCGGGATGGGCGATCAGCCCGTCGAATTGGGGCAGGGCGTAGCCGTGTCGTTCCAGGAAGGCATCGGTCGCGGGGCGCAAACGCTCGCGCACCAGGACCGGAATGGTGGGCGAAAAGATCACGCCCAACCCGTCCTCCTCGATGCTCCAGCCCATGATGTCCTGGCTGCGGGGCCAGGTGTGCTCGCCCCAGGCCCGCAATGCCGGATGCCGGGCCGGGCCCGGCGCGCCGTCCTCCTCGGCGCGCAGCAGAAGGCCCGCAGCGCCTTCGCCGAACAGGGCGGTGGCGACGATGTTCGCCTTGTCCGGCGTGTCCCGGAACCAGAGGGCGCACAGCTCCACGACCAGGAACAGGATGTTCCGCCCCGGGTTGGACCGCGCCACGTCGGCCGCGCGGCCCAGCCCGACGACCCCACCCGCGCACCCCAGGCCGAAGACCGGCAGGCGCATGGTGTCGGGCCGAAAGCCCATGCGGTCGATCAGGACCGCGTCGAGTCCAGGGGTGGCGATGCCGGTGGAGGAGACCACCACGAGCCCGTCCACGTCCTCCACACCCAGGCCGGCACGTTCCAGGCAGGTGCGCGCGGCGCGCTCCAGGCAATCGGTGGCGCTGTCCAGATAGGCACCGTTGCGGTCCCGCCAGCCGTGGGGCGCCTTGTACCAGTCCAAGGGAACCGACGAGTACCGCGTGCCCACGCCCGCAGTGGCGAACACGCCTCTGAGGCGCCGGAACTCCTGGACACGATCGGCGAAGATCTCCTGCGCGGCCTCGGCCACCGCGGGCTGGTCGAAGCGGTGGGGAGGAACAGTGGTCGCCAGGGCGATCAGGTGCGGGGTCGGGGTCATGGGCGTCGTGTCCCTCGCCAATGGCGACACTCGGGGGCGGCATTCGATACCGGGGACCGGCGGCCGGAATGGCACGGACCCGCAACGCTTAAACGGCGTGGCGAGGGTAGCGGATCACACACGCAACCCCTGGTCAGGCGTCTCATTGGAGAGTTAGCTTTCCGTGTTGGACACGACGGAGTGCCGAAGCCCGTGACCCCGACCGTCCCCGATCCGTCGCCCGACCAGACCGCCCCCAGGCCGCGTGCACTGCTGGGGCTCGCCGGGCGGCTCAGGGCCTATCTGGTCGCCGGCATCCTGGTGACCGCCCCGGTGGCCATCACGCTGTATCTGGCCTGGATGCTGATCGCGTCGGTGGACGACTGGGTCGGGCAACTGCTGCCGACGGCCTACAATCCCGGCACCTACCTGCCCCTGTGGGTGCCCGGGATCGGCCTGCTGGTCCTGCTGGTGTTCCTGACCGTGGTGGGCTGGTTCGCCGCCGGCTATGTCGGCCGGCTGCTGGTCGGCCTCGGCGAGGCGGCGCTCGCCCGGGTGCCGATCGTGCGCAGCCTTTACGCCGCCACCAAGCAGATCCTGGAAACGGTGCTGGCCAACCAGTCCCACGCCTTCCGCGAGGTCGTGCTGCTGGAATATCCGCGCAAGGGGATCTGGACGCTCGGGTTCGTCACCGGCGTCCCGCCGGCCGAGGTGCGGGACCGCATGGGCGGGGAAAGCCTCGTGGTGTTCGTGCCGACCGCCCCCAACCCCACCGGCGGCTTCGTCCTGTTCGTCCCTGCGCGGGATCTGGTCTTCCTCTCGATGACGGTGGAGGAGGGGATCAAGATGGTCGTGTCCGGCGGCATCGTGACGCCCCCCGACCGCCGGCCGGTTCCCGTCGAAACCCTGGACGCGCCGCCGGTCGGCTGAACCGCCCGGCGAAAGTTCTGGCTTTCGCGGGGCGGCGGGCGCGACCGCGCCCCGCGCCGGATGGCGCGCAAGCCAAGCGGAGCGCCGGCGCCTGAGGAACAAGCCGAGTGCATGGAGACATGCGCTCGGCGGTATGAGCCCGGAAGCCCCGGCGTCACCCTGACCGGGATCACCCCGACCGCAAATAGCGTGCCGCGGCGTCGCGTTCGAACAGGTACAGCAGCGTCCGCAGCGCCTGACCGCGGGGGCTTTCCAGGTCCGGGTCGCGCTCCAGGACCAGCCGGGCGTCGTCCCGTGCGGCTTGCAGCAGTTCGCCGTGCGCGGCGAGATCGGCCAAGCGGAACTCGGGCAGGCCCGACTGGCGGGTGCCCAGCATTTCGCCGGCCCCGCGCAGCCTCAGATCCTCTTCGGCGATGCGGAACCCATCCTCGGTTTCGCGCAGGATGGCGAGGCGCGCCTTCGCCGTTTCGGACAGGGGGGATTCGTACAGGAGCAAACAGGTCGAGGGCTTCTCGCCGCGTCCGACCCGGCCGCGCAACTGGTGGAGCTGGGCCAGGCCGAAGCGTTCGGCGTGCTCCACCACCATCACCGTGGCCTCGGGCACGTTGACGCCCACCTCGATCACCGTGGTGGCCACCAGGACCGACAGGCTGCCCTCGGCGAAGGCGGCCATCACGGCATCCTTCTCCGGCCCCTTCATCTTGCCATGGACCAGACCCACGCCGGCACCCAGGCGTTCGGTCAGGAAGGCGAAGCGGGCGGTGGCGGCGGCCAGGTCGGCGTGCTCGCTCTCCTCCACCAGCGGGCAGACCCAATAGACCCGCTCGCCCTCGGCGATCTTGCGGCCGATGGCGCCCACCACCTCGTCCAGCCGCTCGGTCGACACCGTGCGCGTGACCACCGGCTTGCGGCCGGGCGGCTTCTCGTCCAGGCGGCTGACATCCATGTCGCCGTAGGCCGTCAGGGTCAGCGTCCGCGGGATCGGCGTGGCGGTCATCACCAGCACGTCCACCGCCTTGCCCTTGGCCGACAGTTGCAGGCGCTGGTGGACCCCGAACTTGTGCTGTTCGTCGATCACCGCCACCGCGAGATCCGCGAACTCCACCCCCTCTTGGAACAGGGCATGGGTCCCGACCACGATCGGCAGCCGCCCGTCGGCCAGCCGCGCCAGCACCTCCGCCCGCGCCTTGCCCTTCTCGCGCCCCGTCAAAAGCCCGACGTCCAGCCCGGCGGCGGCCGCCAGGGGGGCGATCGTCTCCACATGCTGGCGGGCCAGGATCTCGGTCGGGGCCATCAGGGCGGCCTGGTGCCCGGCCTCGATGGCGTTCAGCATGGTCAGCAGCGCCACCACCGTCTTGCCGCTGCCCACGTCGCCCTGGAGCAGGCGCAGCATCCGGGCCTCCGCCGCCTGATCGGCGTGGATTTCGGCCAATGCCCGCTGCTGCGCACCGGTGAGGGCGAAGGGCAGGGCCGCCAGGACCTTGGCCGCGAGGCGCCCGTCGCCCTTGATGCCGCGGCCCCGCAGGTGGCGTTGCGACCGGCGGACCAGCGCCAGCGCCAACTGGTTGGCCAGCAGCTCGTCGTAGGCCAGACGGGCGCGGGCCGGCGCGTCCGGCGAAAGGTCCGTGTCCGCTTCCGGCGCGTGGGCCTGGGCCAGGGACGCCCGCCAATCCGACCAGCCGCGCCGGGCCTTGTAGGCGGCGTCCTGCCATTCCGGCAGCTCCGGCGTACGCGCCAGGGTCTCCGCGATCCAGCCGCGCAGCATCTTGCCCGACACCCCCTCCGTCAGCGGGTAGACGGGCTCGACCCGTTCGATGCGGGCGCGCTCCTCCACCGGGGCGACGTGTTCGGGGTGGGCCATCTTGGGCTGGCCGTTGAAATGCTCGACCAAGCCGCTGACGACCACCTGCCGGCCGATGGGGAACTGCTTCTCCAGCCAAGCGGCCTGGCCGTGGAAGAAGATCAGTTCCAGCACGCCCGTGTCGTCGGCCAGTCGCACACGGTGGGGGCGGCGGGGGACCGTGGACGGCAGGTGGCCCTCCACCCGGCCGGCGATGGTCGCCACCCGCCCGGGCGGCGCTTCGGCGATCCTGGGCGCGAAGCGGCGGTCGATCACGCCGGCCGGCAGATGCCACAGCAGGTCCACCAGATTCGGTCCGGCCAGCCGCTCCACCTTCTTGGCGAGCTTTTCGCCGACGCGCGGCAGGGCGGATACCGGCGCGAACAGGGGGAAGAGGATGTCGGGGCGCAAGGGAGGTCTGCGGGGATTTCGCGGATTGCGGGGCGGTTTCGGCGGTGCGGGACTGACAGAGCGCGCAACGGGGTCTATATCGTACTGGCCCCGCCCAGGATGCACCACCCCATGTCCCTGCCCATGTCCGAAACCGCGACCCGCGAACCCGTCGAAGTCCGCCGCAAGCGGCTGCAGTTCCGCAGTTGGCACCGCGGCACGCGCGAGATGGACCTGTTGATGGGCAGTTTCGCCGACAAGAACCTGGGCGACTTCGACCATGCCCAGTTGGATGCCTACGAAGCGCTCCTGGAGCTGAGCGACCCCGACCTCTACAACTGGATCGCAGGGCGTGAAACCGTGCCGGTGGACGTCGACAGTCCGGTCCTGCAACTCCTGATCCGGCACAAGTTTGCCTGACGCGACGCCCCGTACCGTGAGCACGCTCGACCTTCAGCCGGGCCGCCCCGGCCGTCGCCTGATCGGTGGCGCGCCCGAAGGGCACGACGCCCGGGTCCTCGGCAACCTTGCCCGCATGGCGGGAAAGGCCGGCCTGCTGCATGTGACGCAGGACGATGTCCGCGCCGCCCGGCTCATCGATGCCCTGCGCTTCTTCGCGCCCGATGTCGAGGTGGTCAGCTTCCCGGCCTGGGACTGCCTGCCCTACGACCGGGTGTCGCCCAACGGCGAGATCGTCGGCGCCCGCATCGACGCGCTGACGCGTCTTCTGGTGCCGGCGGCCAAGCCGCGGCTGGTGGTCACCACCATCAACGCCGTGCTGCAACGGGTACCGCCCAGGGCGTCGCTGGCCGGGGCCAGCTTCCGGGCCCGCAGCGGCGACCGGGTGGATGTGGACGCGCTTCAGCGATTCCTCGCCCACAGCGGCTACATGCGCGCGCAGACCGTGCGCGAGCCGGGCGAATACGCGGTGCGCGGCGGCATCATCGACCTCTATCCCGCAGGTCTTCCGAACCCCGTGCGTCTCGATTTCTTCGGCGATGCGCTGGAATCGATCCGTTCCTTCGATCCCGAGAGCCAGCGGACCGTCGGCACCCTCCGTTCCCTCGACCTCGTTCCCATGAGCGAGGTGCAGCTGACGACGGAGAGCATCAAGCGTTTCCGTCAGGCCTATGTGGCGACCTTTGGAGCACCGACCCGCGACGACAGGCTCTACGAGGCCATCAGCGAGGGGCGTCGCTATCCCGGGCTGGAGCATTGGCTTCCGCTTTTCCACGACCATCTGGACACGTTGCTCGATTACGTCCCCGGCATTCCGGTGGTGTTCGACGCCCTGGCCGACGATGCCGCGGCCGAACGGCTTGCGCAGGTGAAGGACTATTACGACGCCCGGCGCGAGAACATGGGGCAGAACCAGCCAGGGGTCGCACCCTATCGGCCCCTTTCTCCGGACCAGCTCTACGTCAGGCCCGAGGAATGGTCCGAGCGCGCGAACGCGCTGCCGCTCGCCCGCCTCACGCCGTTCGCGGTGCCCGAGGCGGGTGCTCCGCGCATCGTGGTGGATTGCGGCGCGCGCCAGGGCCGCAACTTCATCGCCGAGCGGGCGGATGAGAACGCGAACGTGTTCGAGGCCGTGATCCGGCACATCCGCGATCAGCAGGCTCAAGGGCGTCGCGTCATCCTCGGCGCGTGGTCGGACGGCTCCCGCGAGCGCCTGTGCCATGTCCTCCAGGATCACGATCTGCGACAGACCAAGCCGATCGGCCGGTTCTCGGAAGCGATGGCCTATCCGCGCAACGAAATCCCGGTCGGGATCTGGCCTCTGGAACACGGCTTCGAGACCGCCGACCTCACGGTCGTCAGCGAGCAGGACATCCTCGGCGACCGCCTCGTGCGCCAGAAGCGCAAGTCCAGGCGTCCGCAGGATTTCCTCACCGAGGTCGCGGCGCTCACGCCGGGCGATCTCGTGGTGCATGTGGATCACGGCATCGGGCGCTTCGAGGGGCTGAAGACCATCGAGGCTGCGGGCGCGCCGCACGATTGCCTCGAGCTGCACTATGCCGGGGGCGACCGCCTGTTCCTTCCGGTGGAGAAC
>DASQNC010000038.1 GCA_035645145.1 Azospirillaceae bacterium
GGCGGTCCGGGTGTTTTTTTCGGCCGGGGCTGGATTGTTGGCTTGGTCCCACATGCCGGTCGAGACCGCCCAATAGAGGGCGAGAGCCATGACCAATATCAGGCGGGCGAGACGGTCGGGATAGCGCAGATGGGTCTGTTCGAGACCAAACCCGCGCGATTTGAAATCCGAAAACATGGGCTCGATGCCCCAGCGCGCGGCATATCCCAGGGTGGTGAGATATCCCGGCTTGGCCGACATGGCGATGATCCAGGGCTCGGTATGCCCAGGATCGCGGATGATGCCGAGGTTGGTCGTGATCCGCTTGCCGGTAAGGATGATATTTTCGAAATAGTGGCCGCCGGACAAGGCGAGTGCACCAGTCGTGGTCCGTGTCGCCCCCAGGCGGGCGACGAGGTTGCCCTTGAGCCGCAGCCGGTAGTCCCATCCGCGATCGCAACACCAGCAAATCATCTCGGGGGTTCCGTAGAAGCGGTCGGCGAGCAGGATCACGGCCTGTCCCACAGCCAGCCAGCCGGCGACCACTTCGAGCAACTCCTGTTGTGTGGCGAAGCCGATGGCGCCCTCGGTCTCCGCAACCCGCCACGCGAGCGGCAAGGCGCGTTCGCCCCAGCGCACGCTCAGCATCAGAATTTGGTGGCGATCGGAGGCCTTGGTCTGGTCAAGGATCAGCGGGATCGGCTCCCCGCTCTCGGCCAGCCGAGCCAGGATCTCGCGGGCGAACGGCGCCATGACGTCATCGCAGCACACCAAGCCATTTGCCAGAAATCGCGAAATCCATTGATATCCCATATCCCAGCGATCGGACGCACGCGGCAGCCCGGCAGCCATTTCGACCAGATTGGCGCTGCGCACATGCAGCATGGTCGCGACCAGAACCGCCAACTTGTCCCGCTGCGTCTTGCGCTGCCGCGGCAGCCGCTGGGCCAGCTCCGCCTTTATCCCTTCCGCCCAAACCGCGATCCCGTTGACCTGTGTCACCGCTCGATCCCATGCCGCAAACCACACCGGATCGCTGCATCACACCCAGCTTCAGCCCGTCAACCTACCATCGCGGAAAACTGATGGATGGTGAGGCCCCGTGCTGTCCACCAGCAGGTGCACCGGCGCGCTCCCCGCCTTTGGTCGCGGCACCTCCAGCGTCGCGGCCCGGCGGCTCAGGGTGGAGTGGTCCGGCACGGCAAGATCGAGATCGAGCAGCTGGAGGATGGAGCTGATCAGCCCTTCGGTCTGACGCAGCGCCAGGCGGAACACCGCCCGCAGTGTCAGTGCCGTGGCGATCGCCAGATCGGAGTAGGAGGGCTGCCCGCCCCGGGTGGTGCGCGGCGCTGCCGCCCAGGCCGCGGACCGCCTCCGGCGTGAACCACACGGTCAGGCTGCCGCGGGCACGCAGGGCGGCGTCATACTCGGCCCAATTGGTCACCCGGTGCCGCTGCTTGGGAATGTGATGGCGCCGAGCAGCATTCGCTTTGAACGGCAAGAGGGGTGCCCCTCCAGAGTGGAGGGGCCTCGCC
>DASQNC010000039.1 GCA_035645145.1 Azospirillaceae bacterium
GGCCGCGTTCGTGGCATGGGGGATCCTCGCCACGGAGAGCCTGGCCGCCGTCTTCGACGCGGTGCTGTGGAGCTTCCTGGTGCCCAACTTCGGCTGGGTGTTTATCCTGTCGTCGTTCGGGTTCCTGGCCTTCGCGGTCTATTTGGCCTTCAGCAGGTACGGGAAGGTCCGGCTGGGGGCGCAGGACGAGCGGCCGGAGTTCAGCACCGTCTCGTGGGTGGCGATGATGTTCAGCGCGGGGATGGGCATCGGGCTGATGTTCTTCGGCGTCGCCGAGCCCCTTTCCCACATGGGCGCACCCCCGTTCGGGCTGGCGGATCCCAACACGAAGGGCGCCGCGCAGGTGGCCATGCAGTACACCTACTTCCACTGGGCATTCCACCCGTGGGCGATCTACGCGATCATGGGCCTCGCCCTCGCCTACTTCACCTTCCGCAAGGGGATGCCCAACCTTATCAGCACGGCGTTCTACCCGCTGCTGGGCGACAGGGTCTACGGTCCCATAGGCAAGACCATAGACATACTCGCGATCTTCGCCACCCTGTTCGGCTCGGCGACCTCGCTCGGGCTCGGCGCCCTGCAGATAAACCAGGGCCTGAACGCCGTGTTCGGGATCGGCGGTCGGGAGGCCGTGGGGCTCGCGATCGTGGTTATCGCCGTGCTTACGCTCGCTTTTGTCCTTTCGGCGATCAGCGGCGTGCACCGGGGCATCCAGTGGATCGCCAACACCAACATGGTGCTCGCCGTGTTCCTTCTCCTTTTCGTGTTCTTGCTGGGGCCGACGGTGTTCATCCTCAACACCTTCACCGAGTCGATCGGCGCCTACCTTTCCAACATCATCCCGATGAGCTTCAGGACCGCCTCCTACGGCGACTCCGACTTTGTCTCCGGCTGGACGATCTTCTACTGGGCGTGGTGGATAAGCTGGGCGCCGTTTGTTGGCGTGTTTATCGCTCGCATCTCCCGCGGCCGCACCATCCGGGAGTTCGTCATCGGCGTCGTCCTGGCCCCTAGCGCGGTCAGCTTCGTGTGGTTCGCCATCCTCGGCGGCTCGGCCATAGACCTGCAACTCGCAGGGACGGCTAACATCGCGGACATCGCCGCGAACAACCAGCCGGCGGCGCTCTTCTCCACCCTCGAGCAGTTCCCCTTGTTCGGGCTCATGGCCCTGATCACGATAATCCTGGTGGCGCTGTTCTTTGTTAGCGGGGCCGACGCGGCCTCCGTGGTGATGGGCATGCTCTCCACCGGCGGCAACCTGAGCCCGAGGCCGTGGACCCTCATCGTGTGGGGGACGTTCACCGGGCTCGCGGCGGCGATCTGCCTGCTGGCCGGGGCGATCCAGGGCTCGGTGGACGCGGCCCTCCTCGCCCTCCAGTCCGTCGCGATAGCCTCCGCGGCGCCGTTCGTGCTGATCCTGATCGGCCTGTGCTTCTCCATCCTGAAGGCGCTGCGTGCCGAGGGGACGGCGGGCACGCTCCCGGAGCAGCCTGTGGCGCCGGAGCCGGGAAGGGCGATGTCCCGTCCCAGCGGGGCCCCTGCCCCGCAGCGGATGGCTGGGGAGAATCCTCAGGAGGGCGGCCGAGGCCGCGCCTAGCGAGGCCTCGACGGCCATTCGAGGCGCGATCGGAATAGCGTTCCGGACGGGCGGCCCGAAGCCGCCCGTCACACCGGCGGGCGAGAACGGAGGTTTTGGCGTGCAAGGAGACGGTATACCCCGGGCCTGGGTGGGACAGGACCTGATCCTTTGCAGGACGGGCACCGAGACTGGGAGCTGGTGACGCTCAAGGAAGTAAACGAGTTGGGCCTCGCCTACGCCTACAAATCGGGCGAGGTGGAAGGCCGGACGGTCTTCGTGCCTTGGACCTCGGTGAGCTGGATGCGGCCCCCGGTACCCGGGGATCTGGAATCCTCTGAAGCGTAAACCGGCCGTGGCAAGACATGACCAGGAGAAGAAGCCAGAAGGAGGGAGAATGGGAAGAACGCGCAACCCGTTCCGGGGGCTCGTGGACACGATGAGCGAGATGGCCCGGATGCGGGAGTACGCCGAGGGCAGTGGCGGCCAGGAAGATCAGCGGCGGACCCACGCGACCGCCTGGGTCCCGACCACCGACATATTCGCGGAGGGTGACGACCTGAAGATTCGCTGCGAGCTTGCCGGGGTCCGGCCAGAAGAAGTGGACATCTCGTTCTCTGACGGTGCCTTGACCATCGACGGGGAGCGCACGGGTGCGCCGGAGACCACGGACTTCTACGCGCGGGAGCGCTACTACGGGCGCTTCAGGCGGAGGCTGAAGCTGCCCCAGGGCATAGACAAGGGCGCGATCAGCGCGAGCTTCGAGAACGGCCTGCTGGAGATCACCGTTAAGGGCGGGGTGGACCGCCACGAGCCCGAGCGAATCCAGATCGATAGACGGACCGGCTAGCCGCGGCGGGATTGCTTCCCGCGGGACAGCTAGATAACCCGGTGTGCGGGTTTCTTCGGGATGTTGAAGCACGACGGAGAACCCCGCTACGCTTGGCCGTGATTAAGCCGGAGGTGTGGTCCTAGGAGGATAATGCGAGAAGAGGATTCACCCGCGATCAGGGGAACCGGCGGATGCCTCTGCGGTTCCGTTCGGTACGAGGTACGCGGACCGCTGCGTCCCGTGGTCGACTGTCACTGCACGCAGTGTCGTCGTACCAGCGGCCACTTCGCGGCGTTCACGGCCACACGCCCGCAGGGTTTGGTCCTGACGGGCTCGGTAGGACTACGCTGGTACCGATCTTCGCCGACGGCTCGACGGGGGTTCTGCGGAAATTGCGGATCCAGTCTGTTCTGGGAACCCGCTTCGGGCGAGCGGATTTCGATCGCGGCCGGCACATTGGATCTACCCACGGGGCTCGAGACGGTGGCCCACGTATTCGTCGAGGATTCCGGCGACTACTACACGATCAGCG
>DASQNC010000040.1 GCA_035645145.1 Azospirillaceae bacterium
ACAGCTGCTACTGGCACATTCTGGGTAACATGGCCTACGAGCTACCGAAATCGACACAGCTGCTACTGGCACATTCTGGGTAACACCGAAATCGACACGGCCTACGAGCTGTAGATTGATGAAGGCTGTGGCGTCATGTACGTCATGCATCCTTAAATGTGGAACCGGCGCTATGAGCGCGACCATGGGGTGGTTGTTCTAAAATTGGCCGCACTTGGAAATCAGTTCTGAACGCTTTGAGCGCCCGGCGAGGGGGGGGGGGCTCCCGGGGGGGCTAAACCCTCAAGCGTCCGGAATGACCTCGTCTATTGTCGGGCGTAGTTTTTTACCGGGAAGGTCGGCCACCTGAGCCGAGCGAGCAGCGCTCTTTCGCCCTTAGCGCAGATATGTGTGCCGCGCAACGTGTGCATGCGGATCCTAGATCCTCTGCGCCCACTCGCATGGCACAGCGATCCCAAGCGTGAAGTGCTGCGTAGGGCGGACATGCATCGCAAAGCATCCTTGTCCGCGCAATCCGGGAGGGATCATGGCCCAATCGGCCCAAAAATTGGCAAAATTATTCTTAGCCCTGGTTGTCTGCGCGAGATCCCAGCCTGGGTTCACCCAATCCAGCTCGGCTAGGGTGAGCGCTTCCGCCTTATCCGCCCCGCCGCGGAGAATGTCTCTGCTGCATACGGTCAGCCACAGCCCAGGCCCACTGGGTCTTGTCCCTCCGGAGACTGCCAGCCAGAGACAATTTCTTCATCGGAACGCTCCTGTGTACCCGGCAATGAGCAGCTCGGGCGCGGCGCTCGGTCTTGGAAATGTAGTGATTGTGTTTTCGCCCGGTCAGAAAGACACCGCCCGGTTGCGCCTCAAAGACAGCAAGCGGAAAATGTGGGGTTAAATACGGGGCAGACTGCCCTGCCGCTTCAATAAGGCCAAAGCTCTGAATGCCTTAGCCTAGGGGGAATGGCGGAGAGGGTGGGATTCGAACCCACGGTACCCGCGAAGGCACAACGGTTTTCGAGACCGCCCCGATCGACCGCTCCGGCACCTCTCCGCATGCCCCGCTGGGCAAGCCCGGCGAAGCGGGCGTACAGATACGCAATCCGGACCGGCTCCGCAAGCCCGCTCGACATGATGCGAGCCGGTAACGGCGGTGTGTGGTCTGCACGCCTTGCATGCGCGCCGGCCGATCCCAATCCTCTTGACGGACGGGGCGGGGCACGTGTATTTCCCGCGCTCCGCTGATGCGCCGGGGGATAGCCGCCGGGCGCCTCGCTTTGCGTTTACGCAATCTCAGGCTTGGTGGGGACCGGCACGTCCGGTTTTGGAAAGATGTTCGCAGTCATCCGTACCGGCGGTAAGCAGTACAAGGTCGCCAATGGCGACGTGATCAAGGTCGAGAAGCTGGAAGCCGAGGCCGGCGCCAGCATCACGCTCGAAGACGTTCTCATGGTCTACGGCGACGGGAAGGCCCAGGTCGGCACCCCGCTGGTCGCCGGCGCCACGGTGACGGCGGAAGTGGTCGAGCAGACCCGCTCCCGCAAGATCATCATCTTCAAGAAGAAGCGCCGGCAGAACTACCGCCGCAAGAACGGCCATCGTCAGCACCTGACGGTGCTGAAGATCACCGGCATCAAGGTTGCCGCGTAATCCGCGCGTTGAAGGAGAGCATCCATGGCACATAAAAAAGCAGGCGGTAGCTCCCGCAACGGGCGCGACTCCGAGGGCAGGCGCCTTGGCGTCAAGCGGTACGGCGGCGAAGCCGTCATCCCCGGCAACGTGATCGTGCGCCAGCGCGGGACCAAGTTCTTCGCGGGCAAGAACGTGGGCATGGGCAAGGACCACACCCTGTTCGCCCTGGTCGAGGGCAAGGTTCAGTTCCACACCTCGATCAAGGACCGCACCTTCGTGCACGTCGTGCCGGCGAACACCGAAACCGCCCCGGCCCAGGCCGCCGAGTAACACGGCGCCCGACGCACACGGTTGACGGATTTCCGGGGGAGCGCGCAAGCGTCTCCCCCGGTTTTCGTTTCAGGCGGTTTCATTTCGGGCGGTGCACACCCCGCCCGCTTTTCCATCCCGGCACTCCGGGACGGACGTCACGGACGCGGCATCATGAAGTTCCTGGACCAAGCCAAAATCTATCTCCGCAGCGGCGACGGCGGCGCGGGTGCCGTGTCGTTCCGGCGCGAGAAATTCATCGAGTTCGGCGGGCCGGACGGTGGCGACGGGGGGCGTGGCGGCGACATCGTGTTCGAGGCGGTGGACGGCCTGAATACCCTGATCGACTACCGTTACCAGCAGCACTTCAAGGCGCCCAAGGGCGGCCACGGCATGGGCCGCCAGCGCACCGGCGCCGCGGCCGAGGACCTGGTGCTGCGCGTGCCGGTCGGAACCCAGATCCTGGACGAGGATCAGGAAACGGTGCTGGCCGACCTGACGGAGGTGGGCCAACGCGTCGTGCTGCTGAAGGGCGGCGACGGCGGCTTCGGCAACCTGCACTACAAGACCTCCACCAACCAGGCGCCGCGCAAGTCCACGCCGGGCTGGCCCGGCGAGGAGCGCTGGGTCTGGCTGCGGCTGAAGCTGATTGCCGATGCCGGGCTGGTGGGCCTGCCCAACGCTGGCAAATCCACCTTCCTGGCCGCCTGCACCGCCGCCCGGCCGAAGATCGCCGACTACCCGTTCACGACCCTCACCCCCAACCTCGGCGTTGTCCGCATCGGCGCCGACCGTGAATTCGTGGTGGCCGACATCCCCGGCCTGATCGAAGGGGCGCACGAGGGCCGCGGCATCGGCGACCGCTTCCTCGGCCACATCGAACGCACCCGCGTGCTGCTGCACCTGATCGACGGCACCCAGGAGGATGTGGTCGCCGCCTACAAGACGGTGCGGGCCGAGATGAAGGCCTACGGCGCCGGCCTCGCCCAGAAGCCGGAGGTGGTCGGGCTGAACAAGGTCGATGCCCTGGATCCGGAAGAGGCCGAAGCCAAGCGCAAGGCCCTGCGCCGGGTCGTGCGCAAGGGGCCGGTGCTGATGCTGTCGGGCGCCGCCCAGCAGGGCGTGCGCGAGGTGCTGGACGCCCTGTGGGACCGGATCACCGCCGCCAAGGCCGGCGAGGACGACAGCGACGCCCAGCGGATGGCCGCCCAATACCCCGCCGGCCATGACCCGGACGCGGCCGCACGGCGTGCCTGGGGCCCCGATGCCCAGGGTGGGGCGCAGCGTGGCGCGCAGGGTGGGGGAGGGGTGGACGACGGGGACGAGGATGCCTGACCCCGCGTCGCTCCCAACGCTTGCCGGCTCGAAGCGGCTGGTCGTCAAGATCGGCTCCGCCCTGCTGGTGGATCCGGCGACGGGCACCCTTCGGCAGGGCTGGCTGGAGGCGTTGGCCGAGGATGTGGCCGGGCTGCGCCGCCGGGGCGTGGAGGTGGTGATCGTCACCTCCGGCGCGGTGGCGCTGGGGCGCGAGCGGCTGGGCCTGTCGCCGGCCCGCCTCGGCCGTCCGCTGCGGCTAGAGGAAAAGCAGGCCGCGGCGGCCACCGGGCAGATCCGCCTGGCCCACGCCTACGAAGGGGCGCTGGCCCGCCACGGGCTGCCGGTGGCCCAGGTGCTGGTCACGCTCGAGGACACCGAGGCGCGCAGCCGCCACCTGAATGCACGGGCCACCCTTGCCACGCTGCTGCGGCTGGGGGCCGTGCCCGTCATCAACGAGAACGACACCGTCGCCACGGCCGAAATCCGGTTCGGCGACAACGACCGGCTGGCCGCCCGCGTGGCGCAGATGGCCTCGGCGGACACGCTGGTCCTTCTGTCCGACATCGATGGGCTCTACACCGCCGATCCGCGCAAGGATCCGGACGCCCGCCACATCCCCGTCGTGGCCGAAATCACCGACGGGATCGCGGCCATGGCGGGCGAGCCGCCGCCCGGCTACAGCTCGGGCGGGATGGTGACCAAGATCGCCGCCGCCCGTATCGCCGTCCAGGCGGGTTGCCGGATGGTCATTGCCCGCGGGCAGGATCCGCACGCGCTGGCCGCGCTGGCCGTGCCGGAGGCCGAAGGCGGCCCGCGGTGCACCTGGTTCCTGCCCCAGGCCGAGCCCCTGACCGCCCGGAAGCGCTGGATCGCCGGCCATGTGCAGGCCGCCGGCGCGCTGGTGGTGGACGACGGCGCCGTCCACGCGCTGGCACAGGGGCGCAGCCTGCTGCCGGCCGGTGTGGTGGACGTGGTGGGCACGTTCGAGCGTGGCGATCTCGTCCGGGTGCTCGACCGCAACGGGCGCGAGGTCGCCCGCGGCCTGACCGCTTATGGCGCCGCCGACGCGCTCCGGATCATGGGTCGGCGCTCGGCCGAGATCGAGACCCTGCTGGGGCATGGCGGGCGGGACGAGCTGATCCACCGCGACGATCTGGTGGCGATGTGACGGCCGGCATCCCCGCGCCGCCGCCTTGGATCCCGCCGGCCCGGGTCCGGCCGAAGGTCGCGTGCATCCTGTGCCGCGGCGACGCGGTCCTGGTCTTCGAGGACCGCGACCACACGGCCGGAACCACGTTCCACGGCCTGCCGGGTGGCGGGATCGAGTTCTGCGAATCGAGCGCCGAGGCCGCCGTCCGCGAGATGCGCGAGGAAATCGGGATCGCCGTCGAACCCGTTCGCCTGCTGGGCGTGGTGGAGAGCCTGTTCCGCCGGGAGGGGGCGCCGGGGCACGAGATCATTTTCGCCTGGGAGGTGCGGTCGACCGATGCGAGCGCCCTGGAGAGGCTTCCCGCGGTGTTGACCGAGGACGACGGTGCGGTCTACCGCCTGCTCTGGCGCCCGTTGGCCGGTGCTGCGGACGTGCCGCTGAATCCGGCGGAGATCGTCGGCCTGCTCGGGAAGATGGCATGAGCGGGGCGGGCGCCGAGCCGGCGGCCCCGGCGTATTGGATCCCGCCAGCCCGCGTGCGGCCCAAGGTGGCATGCATCATCCGGCGCGGGGCGGACATGCTGGTGACCGAGACGTACGACCACGCCCGTGGCTTGACCGACCACTGCCCGCCCGGCGGCGGGATCGAGTTCCTGGAAACCAGTGCGCAATGCGCCGTCCGCGAGATGCGGGAGGAGCTGGGCACCACCGTCGAACCGGTGCGCCTGTTGGGCGTGGTGGAAAACCTCTACGTCGCCGAGGGATGCCCGGGACACGACATCGTTTTCGTGTGGGAGGTCCGGCCGACCGATCCCGCTTTTCTCAATGCCGTGCCCGAATGGCTGGTCGAGGACAACGGACTGGCCTATCGGCTGCTGTGGCGTCCGCTGGCCGATGCGGACCGTGAGGAGGTGCCGCTGTTCCCGGCCCCCGTCCGCGATCTGATACGGAGCCTGGAATGATCCGCGCCGTTCTTTGGGACATCGACGGCACGCTGCTGGAAAGCGAGCCCTTGCATTGGGAGGCCCTGGCCACGGTGACCAATGCCGTCGGCGGCCACCTGACCGAGGACTCATACCTGTCCTACCTCGGCCTCGGCATGCCTGCGGTGTTCGACAAGGTGAGCCGCGCATTCGGCCTGTCGATCGACTACGCGTCCTGGCTCGACCGCATCAACGACCACTATGTCCGGGAGGCGCACAGGGTCGCTTTCCGGCCGGGTGCCGTGGAATGCGTGGATGCCCTGGCGGCGCGCGGGATGATCCAGGCCTGCGTGTCCAATTCGGGCCGTCGGGTGGTGGACGCCAACATGCGCCGCCTGGGCCGTCCGCACCTCCGGTTCGGGCTGAGCCGGGACGATGTGGTCAACGGCAAACCGCACCCCGAACCCTACCTGACGGCGGCCGAGCGGCTGGGCGTCCGCCCATCGGAATGCCTGGTGGTCGAGGACAGTCCCGTCGGCGCCAAGGCCGGCAAAGCCGCTGGAATGCGGGTGGTCGCCTGGCCGGAGTGGGCGGAACTCGAATTTCCGGATGCCGACTGGATCGTGTCTGACCTGTCGGAAGTCGACTGGGATGCGCTCCGGGCGCACGGTGCCTGAACGGGGGAGATCCCGTGCGCGGCCGGCTTGACCGTCTCCACGGGGAACCGCGAGCGGGCGGCGGTCACATGCAGAAGGCGATGATCGCGTCCAGCCAGATCTCGACTCCGTGGGTCTGCCACAAGGCCAGAACGCCCGCCAGGACGGCAAAGCCGCCGGCGGCGAGCATGAGCCTGGCGAGGACCACGGCCGGCCTCAGGCGGCGCCGGACGGGACCGCCTGAGGGCGGGTGACCGGAACGTCGCGGATCGGCCAGTGGACGATGGCGGCGAACAGGCCCAAGGCGACCGAGATCCACCACACCGAGTCATAGGATCCCAGCGCATCGTAGGCGTAGCCGGCGAACCAGGCGCCCAGGAAGCTGCCCACCTGGTGGCTGAGGAAGACGATCCCGTAGAGCGTCGACAGGTATCGGATGCCGAAGATCTGGGCGACGAGGCCGCTGGTGAGCGGTACCGTCCCCAGCCAAAGGAAACCCACACCGGCGGCGAACACCAGCGCCGTGACCGGCGTGATGGGCAGCACCAGGAAGATGGCGAAAACGGCTGCGCGGGCGAGATACAGCCCGCTCAGCAGCCGCTTCTTCCGGTAGGTCCCACCCCACAGGCCGAACAGATAGGACCCGGCGATGTTGAACAGGCCGATCAGCGCCAGCGCCGAGGCGCCGATCTGGTCGGGCAGCCCCTCGTCCTTGAGGAAGGCGGGCAGGTGGGTGGCGATGAAGGCGACGTGGAACCCGCACACGAAGAACCCGGCCACCAGCAGCCAATAGCCGCTGTGTCCGCCGGCCTCGCGCAGGGCCTCGCGGAGCGTCTGCTGGTCGGCGGCGGAGGCCGTGCCCGAGGGGGAGGCCTTGCCCGCCACGCCGACGGCCAGGGCGATCATCAGGGCCGCCGCCAGCGTCATCAGCAGGAAGGCCTGGCTCCACCCGAAGGTGGACAGCAGCGATTGGCTGATCGGCACCACCGCGAACTGGCCGAACGAGCCGCCCGCCCCGACCAGCCCGAAGGCGAGGCTGCGGCCTTCCGGCGGCACCGCGCGGCTGACCGCGCCGAAAACGATGGCGAAGGTGGTGCCGCTCAACGCGAAGCCGACCAGAACCCCCAGCGACAGGTACAGGTCCAGCGGCGTGCTGGCCACGGCGGCGTAGAGGAGGCCGAGAATGTAAAGGACGGCGCCGCTCGCCACGGCCTTACCGGCGCCGTAGCGGTCCGCCAGAATGCCGACGAACGGGCCGGCGACACCCCACAGCAGGTTCGAGATCGCCATGGACATGCCGTACACGTCGCGCCCGACGCCCAGGTCCATGGTGATGGGGCGCAGGAACAGGCCGAACGATTGGCGCAGCCCCATGCTGAGCGTGACGATCAGCGCGGCGCAGGCGACAACGATCCAGGCCTTCCGCATGCGGTCCTCCGAAACCCGAAGGGGCACGCACGGCGCGGCCCGGATTTCAGGTTACCGCACGACCGTTCGTTTCTCAAACGCAGGTGGAGTAGCGCCTGTGACTTTTTCGCATGGCTGGAATGCAGCCTTAAGGTGTCTGCCGATCCGGTGACAGTTCCGGTACCCCGGTCAGGAACCCGTCGATGGCCTCCCAGGCTTGGTTGCGGATCTCGTCGCGTTCGATGAAGGGCTCGTGGCCGGAACCGGGCAAGTCCTTCACCACCGCCCCCTTGATGCGGGCCGCCACGGCCCGTTGGCTGTCCGCTGGCACGACCTTGTCGCCGGGCGCGATGACGAACAGGGTCGGGATCCGGATGCGTTCCAGCCCACCGGGGGCCGTCAGCGCCTCCACCGACCGGAATGTGGCGTGCAGCCATCCGAAGGTGACGCCGCCCACCCGCAGATCGGGGTTGTCGCGGTAATGGTCGTGATGGATGCGGAAGCGCACCGGGTCGCTGGTGAGCACGTTCCCTTCGAACGACGAGCTGCCGGCGCTGTAGTCGCCCTGGCCGAAGGCGTACCGCTCGGACAGCCCCAGGTTCGCCAGGGTGGCCGCAAGCCGGGAGGCCGCCCAGCGCGGGAACGGGCCGGTGTGGATGTCGGTCATGGGGGCCGAGAAGACGGCGGCATGGAAGCGATCGTCGTCGCCCGCCAGATGCCGCAGGCCGACGTGCCCGCCCATCGAATGGCCGAACAGGACCCAGGGCCCGGGCGGGGCTGCGGGCGTCACCACCTTGTCCAGGAAGGCCCGCAACTCGTCGAGGTAGACGGAATAGTCGGTCACGTGCCCGGCCTGTCCGATGCCGTCGAAGCGGCTGGACAGGCCCTGGCCGCGCCAGTCGAACGTGAAGACATCGAATCCGCGGCGGTTCCAGTCCGCCGCCGTTTCCGCATACTTCTCCAGGAATTCGGTTCGGCCGTGCAGCAGCACGACGGTCCCGCGCACCGGTCCCTGCGCGTGCCAGCGCGCATGGCGGACGGCGATGCCTTCGGACACCTGGAGGCGGCCCAGCACGGGCTCGGGCCAGGGGGACGTGGTGGCGACCGCCGGCGGCGTGGCGAACGCGGTCATCAGGCAAACCGCCGCAAGAAGGGTAAGGCCGCGCCGTACCCCTTTCCGCCAAACCACGGTCCAACAAACCACGGTCCAACAAACCACTGCCGGCCAAACCATGCCATGCCGCCTCCGCACGTGCCGCCGGCCACGCGGGCCGATGAAGGGCAGGGTAGTCGCGCCGCCGATCCCGGCCAAGCGGTTGCGGACGGGCTTTACCCCCGCCCGTGCGGACCGGCATAGTCGGGTGATGCGCTTGTCCGCCCGCCGCCTCCTCCGTCTGGCTGCCGGTCTTGCGGCCACAACCCTACTTCTCGCCGCGCCGGCCCGGCCTTGGGCGCAGTTCTGGGCCGCAGGGCCCGTCACCTTCTCCGACGAACTGGGCGGATTCCGGATCGTCTCCACAAAAGGGGCCGGCACGCTGGAAGACCCCTATGTGGTCGTCGAGGAGATCACGAATCCGGAAGGGGCGGTCCTGGTGGTCCGGGGATTGGGCGCTTGGCCGGCGCGGGAAGCGACCGGCGCTTTGGCCGGGTTCGTCCTGCGCAAGGTGGTCACCAACCGGTCGGGCGAGGATTGGCCGGCGTTTGCCATGGAATTGCAGGAAACGCTGGGAAAGCCCAGCAACCAGGGCGACGGGATTTCGTTCGGGCAGGCGACGGCGGCCGGCCGTCCCTTCTCGTCGAACCGGTTCACCCGTGTCCACGAGGTGATCGACGTCCAGGACGCGGTGGTGTTCCAAGACGGCCTGCTGCGCGACGGCGAGACGGCGGTCTTCGACGTGGTGGTGACCGACACGACGCCCCGGTCGGAATTCTTCCTGCTCCAGCGCCGCGAACAGCCGATCGCCCTTGGCGTCCGTCGCCACTTCGCGCAATGGGATCCGCAGTAGCGGGGCGCCGCCGCACGGTCCCGCTCAACCGTCCCGCCCACTGGCCCCGCTCAGTGACGGTCCCGCGCGTGCTCCCGCCGGTGCACCCATCCGCCCTCCCGCCCCCGCGTCGACAGGAAGCCGGTCACCAGTGCCGCCCCGGCCGTCACCACCCGGCGTGTGCCGAGGAACGGCGACACCGCCACCCGTGCCGCCGGATCGCTGACGTAGACCGTCCGGCGGCCCAGGGCGGCGAGCGCCTCGCGGGCGACCGGGTCGGCATCGCGCACGCCCGGCAGCGCCTCCAGGTCAACTTCGGCGCGCGATCCGAACCCGGTCCGGACGGCCCCGGGGCACAGGGCCAGCACATCGACCGGGCGGCCGCGAAGCTCCTCCGCCAGCGCCTCGGTCCAGGCGAGCAGGAAGGACTTGGTCGCCGCATAGGTCGCAAAGCGTGGGATCGGCTGGAAGGCGGTCGTGCTGGAGACGTTCAGGAGCCCGCAGCGCCGCAGGTCGGTTTCGGCCCGCGACAGCATGCCGGGCAGCAGGGCCCGCGTGAGGTCCACCGGGGCGACGCAGTTCACCTCGACGGCCGCGACCTCGGCTTGGGCATCGTTGTCCAGGAACAGGCCGAAGCGGCCGTTGGCGGCATTGTTGACCAGGAGGTCGATGCGCAGCGCCTCGGCCCGCTCGATCAGGCGCCGCCGGTCGGCGCTTTTGCTCAGGTCGGCGGGTTCGATCTCCACGATGCGGCCGGGGCGCTTGAGGTCCGATTGCAGGGCCAGCAGCTCCGCCTCGGAGCGACCGGTCAGCAGGAGCCCGCAGCCGTCGGGAAGCGCCCGCGCAAAGGCGCCGCCGAGCCCGCCGCTCGCCCCTGTTATGAGCGCCATCGCATAGGGGTAGGTCATTGCCGTTCTCCCGGGCCGTTCTCGTGGGTGCATTCCCCGCTTCAACAGCGATCCGGGGGAACCGGTGCGGTCATGGCCGACCGGTGCGGCACCCGCGCCCGCTGGCAGCCGCGGGCGAGGGGGATTATAAGAGCGGCCCGATCCTGCTTTCGCCCGACCGCCTGGACCCCGCATGCGCCTGTTCCGCCACTGGACCGACGTACCGGCCGACGCCCGCGGGGGTGTGCTGGCGCTGGGCAATTTCGACGGCGTGCACCGGGGACACCGGCATGTGATCGGCACCGCGCAGTCCGCGGCCCGCGCCATCGGTGCCCCTGCGGGCGTCGTCACGTTCGAGCCGCACCCGCGCACCCTGTTCCGGCCCCACGATCCGCCGTTCCGCCTGACGCCCCTGCGCCTCAAGATCCGCGAGCTGCAGGCCCTGGGGCTCGACCTGGGTTTCGTGCTGACCTTCGACCGCGCCTTCAGCCGGATCCCGGCCGAAGCCTTTGTCGACGAGATCCTGGTCGCGGGGCTGGGCGTGCGGCATGTCGTGGTCGGCTACGATTTCGTGTTCGGCCACGACCGCGGCGGCACCGTCGACCGGCTGAGCAAATGGGGCGATGCCCGCGGCTTCCAGGTCACGGTGGTCCCGCCGGCGGGCGACGACGGATCGGTGTTCTCGTCCACCGCCGTGCGCGACGCGTTGAAGTCCGCCGACCCCCGCCGGGCCGCCGCCATCCTGGGGCGCCCGTGGGAGATCGAGGGGCGGGTGGAGCACGGCGACAAGCGCGGCCGGACCATCGGCTTCCCCACCGCCAACGTGGAGCTCGACGATTACCTGCGGCCGGCCTTCGGCGTCTACGCGGTGCGCGCGGGCGTCGACCACGGCACCGGCACCGCATGGCACGACGGGGTGGCGAACCTCGGCCGGCGGCCCACCGTGGGCGGCACGGTGGAGCGGCTGGAGGTCCACCTGTTCGACTATTCGGACGACCTCTACGGCCGCCACCTGCGGGTCCAGCTGGTCGATTTCGTCCGGCCGGAACGGGCCTTCGCCGGGCTCGACGAACTCAAGGCGCAGATCGCCCGCGATGCCGACGCGGCCCGCCGGCTGCTGCGGCTGTGACCCGGCACCCCGCCGATGCCCTTGCATCCCGCCCCCCGGCCGCTAACATCACCGCCCATGCTGCGGCTCGATGCATGGCCGCCGTCCCCCGGCCACCGCCCCCGGGGACGGCCCCTTGGACGAATTACCCGCCCGGTCCCCTGACCAGGGGGCCGGGACACGCCGGTTGCGACCACGCGACCGCCCAGACGCCGCGGGCTCCGCACCCGCCTTCCACCCGCTTCCGCACATTCTCCCGATTGGGGCCGTCCCGATGAGCCGCGATTACAAGTCCACCGTCTTCCTGCCCAAGACCGAATTCCCGATGCGCGCCGGCCTGCCGCAGAAGGAGCCGGAGATCCTGGCCCATTGGCGGCGCATCGGCCTGTGGGACCGCCAGCGCGCCCAATCCAAGGGGCGTCCGCAATTCGTGCTGCACGACGGTCCGCCCTACGCCAACGGCAACATCCACGTCGGCCATGCCGTCAACAAGGTGCTGAAGGACGTGGTCAGCCGCAGCCAGCAGATGCTGGGCAAGAATTCGGTCTACGTTCCCGGCTGGGACTGCCACGGCCTGCCGATCGAATGGAAGATCGAGGAGAAGTACCGCAGCGCCGGCAAGGACAAGGACCAGGTGCCGATCCTCGAGTTCCGGCGCGAGTGCCGCGAGTTCGCGCAGCACTGGGTGGGTGTCCAGGCCGAGGAATTCCAGCGCCTGGGCGTGGACGGTGATTGGGCCAACCCCTACACCACCATGACCAATGCGGCGGAGGCCCGGATCGTCGGCGAGATCCACAAGTTCCTGCTGAACGGCGGGCTGTACCGGGGCGACAAGCCGGTCCTGTGGTCGGTGGTCGAGAAGACCGCCCTGGCCGAGGCCGAGGTCGAGTACCACGACCTCACCTCCACCACCCTGCACGCCGCCTTCCCCGTGGTGACGCCGAGCGTGCCGGAGCTGGCGGGCGCCGCGATCCTGATCTGGACCACCACGCCCTGGACCATCCCGGGCAACCGCGCGCTCGCCTATGGCGAGGAATTCGACTACGGCGTGTTCGAGGTCGAGGCCGTCGAGGACGGCAGCCACGCCAGGCCCGGCATGCGGCTGGTGGTCGCCACCGGGTTGGCCGAGGGCGTGCGCCAGGCCTGCGGCATCGCGCGGTGGACCCATCGCCACACCGTCAAAGGGACCGCCATCGCGGGCACGGTCTGCGCCCATCCGCTGCGCGGCGTGGCCGGGGCGAACGGCTACTACGATTTCGACGTCCGGCCATTCCACGGCGACTTCGTCACCACCGACGCCGGCACCGGCGTCGTCCACATCGCGCCCGGCCATGGCGAGGACGACTTCGCATTGGGCCAGGCCAACGGGGTGGAGGTGCCGCAGACCGTGGGCGAGGAGGGGGCCTACTATCCCCATGTCGCCCTGTTCGCGGGCAAGCGCGTCTACACGCCCCAGGGCAAGCCGGGCGATGCCAACAAGGCGGTGATCGAGGCGCTGGCCGGATCCGGCAATCTCGTCGGCGTGGGCAAGCTGGCGCACAGCTATCCCCATTCCTGGCGGTCGAAGGCGCCGCTGATCTTCCGCAACACGCCGCAGTGGTTCATCTCGATGAGCCACAACGGGCTGCGCGACGTCGCGCTGAAGGCGATCGACGAGACCCGGTGGGTGCCGCCGCAGGGCCGCAACCGCATCCGCGCGATGATCGAGCAACGCCCCGACTGGTGCATCAGCCGCCAGCGGGCCTGGGGCGTGCCCATCGCCATCTTCGTGCGCAAAACCGACGGCCAGCCGCTGCGCGACCCCGCGGTCTGCGCCCGTATCGTCGAGGTGTTCCAGGCCGAAGGGTCGGACGCCTGGTACACCCGCCCGGCACAGGACTTCCTGGGCCCCGACCACCGCGCCGAGGATTTCGAGCAGGTCCGCGACATCGTCGACGTCTGGTTCGAGTCCGGCTCCACCCACGCCTTCGTGCTGGAGCAGCGACCCGAGCTGCGCTGGCCGGCCGACCTGTACCTGGAAGGTTCGGACCAACACCGCGGCTGGTTCCATTCCTCGCTGCTGGAGTCGTGCGGCACCCGTGGCCGGGCGCCCTACAACACCGTCCTGACCCATGGCTTCACGCTGGACGAGCAGGGCCGGAAGATGTCCAAGTCGCTGGGCAACGTGGTCGCCCCGCAGGACGTCATCAACCAGTACGGCGCCGACATCCTGCGCCTGTGGATCGTGGGATCCGACTATTCCGAGGACATCCGGGTCGGGTCCGAGATCCTGAAATACCAAGCCGATTTGTACCGGCGCCTGCGCAACACCTTGCGCTACCTGTTGGGGGCGCTCGACGGCTTCACCGAGGCCGAACGCCTGCCCGACGCCGAAATGCCGGGCCTCGAGCGCTGGGTCCTGCACCGTCTCTGGGAGCTGGACGGGACGGTGCGGCGGTCCATCGACGCCTTCGACTTCCATGCCATGTTCACGGCGCTCCACAATTTCTGCGCCGTCGACCTGTCGGCCTTCTACTTCGATGTCCGCAAGGATGCGCTGTACTGCGACCCGCCGGGCTCCACCGTGCGCCGTGCCACGCGTACGGTCATGGACCGCTTGTTCGGTTGCCTGACGGCCTGGCTCGCCCCGGTCCTGGTCTTCACCGCCGAGGAGGCGTGGCTGGCCCGGCCGGGTGCCAAGCCGGACGACAGCGTGCACCTGCGCACCTTCCCCGAGGTGCCGGCGGCTTGGCGCGACGACGCGCTTGCCGCCAAGTGGGAGGCGGTGCGCGCCGTGCGCCGGGTGGTGACCGGCGCGCTGGAACGCGAGCGTGCGGAAAAGCGCATCGGCTCGTCCCTGCAGGCTGCCCCGACGGTCCATGTCACCGCCGACCAGATGAAGGCCCTGTCCGGAGTCGACATGGCGGAAGTGGCCATCGTCTCGGCCATCCGGCTGGTCGAAGGGCCCCCGCCCGCCGGCGCCTTCGCGCTGGAGGAGGTGCCGGGGGTCGGCGTCGTGCCCGGCCCGGCCGACGGCGGCAAGTGCGAGCGGTGCTGGAAGATCCTGCCCGAGGTGGGGAGCGTCCCGGATCACGGGGCGCTGTGCGTCCGCTGTGCGGATGCGGTCGGGTACGAGGCGGAGGCGGCCGAATGAGCGGCGTGCTCGTCGCCGCGGCGCCGCGCGGCCGCCTGGCTTTCGGCTTGGCGGTCGCGTTCATCGTGTTCGTCCTCGATCAGTTGAGCAAGTGGTGGATCGTCGATGTCTTCGACATGCCGTCCCGGCGCATGGTCGAGGTGACGTCCTTCTTCAATCTGGTCATGGTCTGGAACCGGGGCGTCAGCTTCGGCCTGTTCGCCAACCATGCCGAGGTGATGCCCTATGTGCTGGCCGGGGTGGCGCTCGCGATTTCGGCGGCGCTGCTGGTCTGGCTGGCGCGGGTCCAGCGCGGCTGGATGGCGGTGGCCATCGGCATGGTGGTCGGCGGGGCCATCGGGAACGTCATCGACCGGTTCCGGTTCGGGGCCGTTGCCGACTTCCTGGACTTCCATGCCGCGGGCTGGCATTGGCCCGCTTTCAACATCGCCGACACCGGAATCACGGTCGGCGTGTTGATGATCCTGGTCGATGGTCTGTTCGGCGGCCATGACAAGGACACAGACAGACGGTAGCCCGGCGACTATAAGGGTGCCACGATTGCTGGAATCCGGTCCCACAGCCATGCCCGCCTCCTTGCCCATGCCTTCTTTCCCGGTGCGCCGCGTCTCCCGCGGACTCTCGCGCGCGGTCTGCCTGCTTGCCGCCACCGCAATGCTGTCGGCGTGCAGCAACGGCTTCCGCAAGACCATCGGGCTGGAGAAGACCACGCCCGACGAGTTCCAGGTTGTCACCCGGGCACCCCTGGCGATGCCCCCCGACATGGCACTGCGGCCGCCCGCACCGGGCGCTCCGCCGTCCCAACAGCAGGACACACGCCAGCGCGCCCAGACGGCTGTGTTCGGCCCCGGCTCCGCACCCGGTTCCACCGGGGCGAATGCCCGGGTGGCGGTCGTTCCGGGCGCCGGCCTATCCAACGGCGAGGCCGCCCTGCTCACGCAGGCGGGGGCCGGCCGGACGCCGGGCGACATCCGCGCACTCGTCGATCGGGAAACCCAAGCCCTTGCCGCAGCCGACCGCGGCCTCGTGGACCGACTGATCTTCTGGCAGGATCCGCCGCCGCCGGGCACCGTGGTCGACCCGTCCGCGGAAGCGCGGCGCCTGCGCCAGAACGCGGCATCCGGCCGTCCGCTGAACCAGGGGGATGTCCCCACCATCCAACGCCGCCGCCGCGCCCCGCTGGCAGGAATCTTCTGAGCCGGAGGGCCATTTCCCGCGCCGGGGGGCCCGCCGTTCCCCTCTTTGTCGCCAGTTGGTCTCCAAAAAGGGCCGCACCTTCGTGGCCCGATTGTCCGAGAAGTATGGTGTGCGGGGATGCGTGCCCCGCCACCCCGGATCCGGGCCGCGATCCGACGGCCGTCGACACAGGAGCCCGCCCGTGACCGAACGCCGCCGTTCCGGCCGTCCCGTCGCCGCCGCCCTGGTGGGGTTGGCGTTGTTGTCCGCCCCCGTCCCCTCCACTCCGGCCGCCGCACAGCAGGAGACCATGGGTCAAGGCGTCTTCTTCCCCGAAACCTTCACCCTGTCCAACGGCATGCAAGTGGTGGCGGTGGTCAACCGCCGTGTGCCGGTGGTCGCCCACATGCTGATGTACAAGGTCGGTGCGGCCGATGAGCCGCGTGGCAAGTCGGGCATTGCGCACTACCTCGAGCACCTGATGTTCAAGGGCACCGAGACCCGCGCACCCGGCGAGTTCAGCCGCATCGTCGCGCGCAACGGCGGCCGTGACAACGCCTTCACCTCGTGGGACTACACCGGCTACTACCAGACCATTGCGGCCGACCGGCTGGAAACCGTCATGCGGATGGAGGCCGACCGCATGGCGAACCTGCGCCTGACCGACGAGGTCACCGCACCCGAATTGCAGGTCGTGCTGGAGGAGCGGCGCCAGACCGTCTCCAGCAGCCCGGCGCGCCGCCTGGGCGAAGAGGTCTCGGCCGCGCTGTTCGTCCATCATCCCTACGGCACCCCGATCATCGGATGGCAGGACGAGGTCGCCGGGCTGACCCGTGAGGACGCCGAGGCCTTCTACCGGCAGTGGTACGCACCCAACAATGCCGTCCTGCTGGTGTCCGGCGACGTGGACCTGGAGCGGTTCCGTGCGCTGGCGGAAGAGGTCTATGGCCGGATTCCGGCACGGCCGGTCCCGACCCGCACCCGGGTGGCCGAGCCGCGCCTGGAAACGGCGCGCCGTGTCGTCCTGCGCGACGCGGAGGTGCGCCAGCCCGCCTTCCAGCGCTACTTCCTGGCCCCTTCCTACAGCCGCGGCGCCACCGAACACGCCTATCCCCTGCAGGTTCTGGCCGAGATCATGGGCGGCGAGACCGGGCGGCTGTACCAGTCGCTCGCGGTCGAGCAGAAGGTGGCGACGTCGGCCAGCATGTCCTATGGCGCGGACGTCTTCGACCTGTCCTCGGTCGGGGTGTACGCGTCCCCGGCGCCATCGGCCACGGTGGAGCAGGTCGAGGCGGCGGTCGAGGCCGAACTCCTGAAGCTCCTCAAGGACGGGGTGACGGTGGCGGAGGTCGAACGGGCCAAGCGCCGCCTGCGCTTCGAGGCCGTGTACGCCCGCGACAGCGTTTTCGGTCCGGCCCGTACGCTGGGCACCGCCCTTGCGACCGGCCAGTCCGTCGAGGACGTGGAGGAGTGGCCCTCGCGCATCGCCGCGGTGACGGTGGAACAGGTCAATGCGGCCGCGCGCGCCGTGCTCGGCACGTCCGGCCATGTGACGGGCCTCCTGCTCCCCGTGGCCGGGGACCGCGCGGAGGCCGTGCGATGACCCGCTACCGACCCTTGGAGGTTTTGCGCCGCATGGCCACCGTGATCGCCCTTGCGCCCGCGTTGCTGGCCGCACCGGCCTACGCCATCGATATCGAGCGAGTGGTCAGCCCTGGCGGGATCGAAGCCTGGCTGGTGCGCGATCCGAAGACCCCGATCATCGCCATCGAATTCGTGTTCGAGGGGGGCAGCGCGCTCGATCCCGCCGGCCGGGAAGGCACGGCCAACATGATGGCGGCGCTCCTGACGGAGGGGGCGGGCGAACTCGACTCGACCGCCTATCAGGAACGGTTGGCCGACGATGCCATCTCGGTCGGGTTCAGCACCGATCGGGATGCGGTGTTCGGAAGCATCCGGACCCTGGCCGAAAACGCGGACAGCGCCTGGGATCTCGGCCGCATGGCGTTGCTGGAGCCGCGGTTCGACGCCTCGGCGGTGGAGCGGGTTCGCGGCCAGATCCTGGCCGGCCTGCGACGCGATCTGGCGAACCCCGGCGCGGTCGCCGGCCAAGTGTTCGGGCGCGCCGTTTTCGAGGGGCATCCCTACGGACGCCCGCCCCGCGGTACGCTGGAAACGGTGCCGACTGTGACCGTGGAGGACATGCAGGGGTTCCGCCGCGCGCGGCTGGCCCGGGACAACCTGTTGGTGGCGGTGTCCGGCGACATCGCGCCGGAGGCGCTGGGGCCTGTCCTCGACCGCCTCTTCGGCGATCTGCCGGCGAAGAGCGAGCCTTTCCAAATGCCCTTGGCCCAGGCCAAGGGGGGCGGCGAGGTCGTGGTCGTCCAGCGTCCGACCCCGCAGAGCATCGTGAACATGGGCCAGCAGGGTATCCGGCGGTCCGACCCGGATTGGTTCCCGGCCCAAATCATGAACTACGTGCTCGGCGGCGGCAGCTTCTCGTCGCGCCTGATGGAGGAGATCCGGGTCAAGCGCGGGCTGACATACGGTGTTTCATCGGGCCTGTCCGCCTGGGACGAGGGAGCGCTTTTGACCGCCGGCGGGTCCACCAACAACCCCAATGCCGGTGCCTTCGTGGATCTGGTCAAGGCGGAGTGGCAACGGATGGCCGAGGGGGGCGTGACCGACGAGGAATTGGCGGACGCCAAGACCTACCTGACCGGGTCCTTCCCGCTGCAGTTCACCACCACCTCCTCGATCGCGCGCGTGCTGCTGCAGGTGCGGCGGGACGATCTGGGGATCGATTACCTGGCCCGGCGCAACGCCCTGATCGACGCGGTGACACGCGAGGATGTTGCCCGTGTCGCCAAGCGCCTGCTGGACGCCGACCAGCTCCTGACCGTCATCGTCGGCCGGCCCGAGGGCGTGAAGCCGACCCGGGTGATCGAGGACTGGCGCGGGTAGGTCCCGCCGCCGATCCCCTGGTCCGCCGGGGGAGGCTGGGCGGCCGGACAGGCCGCCCGTCCCCTCAGCCGGTGACCTGCTGGATCTCGGCGCTCCACTTCCTCTCCGACAGACAGGTGATCACGGAGTCCATCAACTGCCGCAGCATATGCTCGCGCGAGGAGATGGTCGCATACTGCGCCTTCGCCTTGGCCCGCATGTCCTCCCGGTACGCCGGCTCGTCCCGCAGCCGCCGCAGCGCCGTGGCAAGTCCGGCGTAGTCGGGTACGTGGAAGTCCGGGCCGACCACGACCGATACATCCCCCCACGGGAACGTATAGGCCGGCACGCCGTCCGCGATGGCATAGGCCGCCGATGCCCCGCCGCCGCCGCGAGGCGGGTTGGCGTAGGCATCGCAAACGGCATAGACGGCGCGCACATCCGGGGTGAAGCCGACCCATACCGAACGCGCCGCAAGTGCCGGATGCGCCGCGGCCACCTGACCGTATCTGGCAAAATTCCCGACAAATACGAAAAACGCTTCCGGTACATCGGCCAGAACAGTTTCGAGGCCGGCGGCGAACGCCTCCGTGACCTCGGTGTCGAGCCGCATGCCGCAGACCGCCACTGCGATCGCGTCGGCCGGTATTCCCAGCTCCGCACGCGTCCGGGGAGAGCCGGTCTCCGGCAGCGAGTACGCGTAGTGCATGTTCACAACGTCCTGCTCGCCCAGACCGATCTGCGCCAGCATCTGCCGGTCGCTGTCACCCACCGCCCGGGGCAGGCCGAACAGCGTCGGCTCGGCGATCGGCAGATAGGTGCCGAACGGGATCGCGACCACGTCCGTGAACAGCCGGCAAAGATCCGCAACCGGGCTGGTCCCGCCGAAGGAGAGCACCAAAAGCGGACGCCCCGCAGCGATCTGGCGTGCGCAGACGTAGGCCTCGGCCATGGTGGTGATGCCGGAGGACAACTGCACGAAGGGGATCTGGGCATCGCCGCAGGCGATTGCCCCATACTCGCTCAGGTCCTTGTGGTAGTTGCCCAACGCCCCCAAGCTCATTGGAAGCAACGGCTCTGTCGGCGGATCCGCCGTATTCATCAGTATGACGTCGAGGCCGAAAACGGACTTGATGATCTCGCAATATTCCTGGATGTCGATTGTCGGCTGGTGCATTCCGGGCAGCATCTGGTTGGTCAGAACCACGACCAGCTGGCGGTTGCGCTCCGGAAACGGGATGTATTCGAGGTCCGGCCCGCAGACCTTGCGGTAGCATTCGACCGCCGCACCGTATGTCCGGCGCAGCTTGGGCCACGTGTCCGGCCCGGGCCCGCCTTCGATCGCGTTCTGCCAGAAGCCGTAGATGAACTGCCAAAGCTGGAAAAGGACCTGTTCCGGCGACAGGTCGGCCCAGCCGGCCTCCGGATCGTAACCGGAGAGCAGCAGGTCGAGGATCTCGTCCACATGCCGGGCGGACCGGGTCACCGTCAGCAGGGCAATCTGGCGGTAAAGGCGTTCCAAGGTGCCGGCGTCCGGTGCCGGCTCCAGTGCCGCTACGATGCGCGCCCGCTCTTCCGGGCCGCTCCGCACAAAAATTCCGTGGAGATGGTAGCAGCAACTCGTCGCCGTTTCCTGGGCGCTGTTCTCCGAGCGCAGTCGGTGCACCTGGGGACCGAGCAGGTGTTTCAGCGTCGTTAGTACAAGAGTCAAATTCTCGGCAGTCTGACTGTCCTGCATGATCGCGCGGCCGGCATAATGGAAAACAAAATTCAGAAATACGCGAATGTTCTTAACAAATATCCTCCTGCTGGGGCCTGGACGCCTGCCAGAAATATCCATGGCACCGGTGGTGCAGGCGGGAAGCATGCGTCTTGCCCTTCAGGGTGTGGTGTCGTCTCATCCATTGCCCGGCCGCCTTCCCGGTTCGCGGCCCTTCGTTGAGCCGTCCCATGCGGAACCGGACGAGGTGCGACATGGCGGAGACGGTATCGTCCATCACCGGCATCCTCGAAACGCCGCTCTACGTGGATGATGTTGCGCGGGCGCGGGCGTTCTACGTGGATGTCCTGGGGCTGGCGGCGGTGTACGACAGTCCGCGGCTGGTCGCGCTGAAGGCGGGGGAGCGGCAGGTGCTCCTGCTGTTCCTGCGGGGGGCCTCGACTGAGCCCATCGCAACGCCGGGCGGCACCATCCCGCCCCACGATGGGGCCGGCCCGCTCCATTTCGCGTTTCAAGTGCCGGCCGGGGAGCTGCCGACCTGGGAACGGCACCTGTCGCGGCATGGCGTGGTGGTCGAAGGCCGTGTGACCTGGGCGCAGGGCGAAAGCCTGTACTTCCGCGATCCCGATGGGCATCTGGTCGAACTCGCCACGCCCGGCCTGTGGGGCATCGGCTGAGCGCATCCCACGGCCGGTCCGGTATGCCTTCCCCGTTCGAGCGAATAGCCGCCTCGCCGGTTTGGGGCTAGGTTGCGCCCGTTCCAACCATTCCCGCCGAACGCCACCGGAGCCGTCATGTCCGCGCTGACCGAGAGCCCCGCCTGGACCGCCCTGGCCCGCCACCGCCAGTCCATGGAAGGGGTCGGGATGCGCGACCTGTTCGCGCAGGATCCCGACCGTTTCCGCCGCTTCTCGACCGAGGCGTGCGGATTGCTGCTGGACTATTCCAAGAACCGGATCACGTCGGAGACCATGGGCCTGTTGCTGGATCTGGCCCGGCAGGCGGACGTCGCCGGCTGGCGCGACAGGATGTTCGCCGGCGAGAGGATCAACTTCACCGAAGGGCGGTCGGTGCTGCACACGGCCTTGCGCGCGGGTCCCGACGGCGCCGCCCGGGCTGACGGGGCGCGCGTCGCGGACGAGGTCGAAGCGGTGCGCGGGCGCATGCTGGCCTTCGCCCGCGCGGTGCGTGACGGAACCTGGACCGGCTGGACCGGCAAGCGCATCACCGACGTGGTGAACATCGGCATCGGCGGGTCGGACCTGGGCCCGGCCATGGTGACCGAGGCGCTCGCGCCCTATCGCCATCCCGAAATCCGGCCCCACTTCGTCTCCAATGTCGACGGCACCCACCTGGCCGAGGTGCTGAAGCGGGTGGATCCCGAGACCACGCTGTTCCTGGTGGCCTCCAAGACGTTCACGACGCAGGAGACGATTGCCAACGCGGAGTCCGCCAAGGCCTGGTTCCAGGCCCGCATCTCCGATCCCAAGGCGGTGTCCAAGCACTTCGCGGCGCTCAGCACCAATGCCAAGGCCGTCGAGGCGTTCGGCATCGATCCCGCCAACATGTTCGGGTTCTGGGACTGGGTGGGGGGCCGCTATTCGCTCTGGTCCGCCATCGGCCTGCCGATCGCCATCGGCATCGGGCCGGAGCGGTTCGAGGAGCTGCTGGCCGGCGCCCGCGCCATGGACCAGCATTTCCGCACGGCCCCGCTCGACCGGAACATGCCTGTGGTGCTGGGCATGCTGGGGGTGTGGTACGTGAACTTCTGGGGGGCGGCCGCCCACGCCGTTCTGCCCTACGACCAGTACCTCGCACGCTTCCCGGCGTTCCTGCAGCAGTTGGACATGGAGTCCAACGGCAAGCGCGTGGACAGGGGCGGCCATCCGGTGGACTACGCCACGGGCCCGGTCATCTTCGGGGAGCCCGGCACCAACGGCCAGCACGCATTCTACCAGTTGATCCACCAGGGAACCCAACCGATCCCCTGCGATTTCCTGGCCCCGGCGCAGACGCAGAATCCGCTGCCGCGGAGCCCCCTTGGCGACCACCACCGGATCCTGCTGTCCAATGTCCTGGCCCAGGCGGAAGCCCTGATGCGGGGCAAGACCGAAGCGGAGGCACGGGCGGAGCTGGAAGCCCAGGGGCTGACAGGCCCGGCCGCGGACGCGCTGGTGCCGCACAAGGTCTTTCCCGGAAACCGGCCCAGCAACACCATCCTGTTCCGGCGCCTCGACCCGGCCACGCTCGGTGCCCTGATCGCGCTCTACGAGCACAAGGTGTTCGTGCAGGGCGTGGTCTGGCGCATCAACTCCTTCGATCAATGGGGGGTGGAGCTCGGCAAGCAGCTTGCCAAGCCGATCCTGGCGGAGCTGGAGGCGGGCCGCCCGTCCGGGAACCATGACGCATCCACAACCGGCCTGATGGAATGGCTGCTGCGCGTATAAGCGCGGTTCCGCTCCCCCGTCTTCCGGATTATTGCCAGGGGATTGTCTCCATCAGGAATCGTGGCATGGGCACCCCGGTCCTCGAACCGAAACCGCTGGTCCGGCCGACACAGGACCAGTTGGACCGGATCCTCAAGCGCCACGCCATGTTCCGCAACGCCCGGGTTGGCGGTGCGCGGGCGGTGCTGGCCAACATGGATCTTTCGGGGCTGGACCTGGAGGACCGCGACCTTGCGCATGCGGATTTGACCCTGACCAATCTGGCCGGGGCCCGTCTCGCCCGGACGACCCTGGACTGCGCCAACCTGTTCGCCGCCAACCTGCGCCGGGCGAATCTGGAGGGCGCAAGCCTGGTGAAGGCGGATCTGCGCGGGGCCTGCGCGCGCGGGGCCGTCCTGACCGGTGCCAACCTGTTCGACGCCGATCTGCGCGATGGCCTTCTGGCCGAGCGGGATGCGGGCGGGGAGCTGCACTCCCATCAGGCCAGCGTGCAGCCGATGGACCTGGAGGACACCGGTTTCCGGAGCGCCGACCCGGCCCGGGCGAGGCTGTCCGGTTCGGTGGCGGTGCGCACCGATTTTTCGGCCGCTGTGATGCGGGGGGTCCGGCTGGTGCGCGCCAACCTGCGCAACGCGAACTTCGAAGGCGCCAACCTGGAGGGGGCGGACCTGTCGCAGGCCGACATGCGCGGGGCCAATCTGAAAAATGCGGTTCTGGCCGACTGCGTCATGGCGCTGACCGAGATGGGCGGAGCCGACCTCGAGGGGGCGCTCACCGACACGCCGGCCGGGCGTCCCTTCGCCGAGATCGCGGCCGAGTTCGAGGATATGATCCGGCTCCACGCCGAGTTCGTCGGTTCGGCGGGACGGGAGGGGCGGGCACTCGATCTTTCGGGCATCGACATGCGCGGCGCGCCCGGGCTGTCCCGCACGCTGCTGACCATGCTCAAGGCGCCGGGTGCGTGCCTGTACGGCCTGGATCTGTCGCGGGCGCAGATGCAGGCGGCGAACCTTGCAGGGGCCGACCTGAGGGCCTGCAACCTGGAAGGTGCGGATCTGCGCGGCGCGAACCTGCGCGGTGCGCGCCTGGACAACGCCATCCTGCGCGATGCCAATCTGGCCCCGCTGGTCATCGGCAGCGACCGGACGGTTCCCGCTTCCCTGGATGGCGCCAGCCTGCGCCATGCCGACCTGACGAATACCAGGTTGCGCGGTGCCAGCCTGCGGGGGGCGGACCTCGGCTTCGCCACGGCCATCGGCGTTGACCTGCGCGACGCCGACCTGACCGCGGCCACGCTCGACGGGGCGTGGATCGCACCCGACGCGCTCCCGACCGCCATTCTCGACGCGGCCCCGGCCGCCGGACTCCTGGGGCGCTGAGCGCGATCGGTGGCTCGCCGGCCCGCGGACGGCACGCGATCACCGGAGGAAGCGATGAATGGTGACAAGGGGCCCGCGGGACCCCAAATGTAGCCTATGCCCCTTCGCCGCCTGCCCGAGACCCTGGTGAACCGCATCGCCGCCGGTGAGGTGGTGGAGCGGCCGGCTGCCGCCGTGAAGGAACTGGTCGAAAACGCGCTGGATGCCGGTGCCGCCCGGATCGAGGTGGCGATCCGCGACGGCGGGCGGGCCCTGATCTCGGTCGCCGACGACGGTTGCGGAATGGGGCCGGACGAGTTGGACTTGGCGGTCGAGCGCCATGCCACCTCCAAGCTGCCGAGCGACGACCTTCTCGACATCCACACCTTCGGTTTCCGCGGCGAGGCGCTGCCCTCGATCGGCGCCGTCAGCCGCCTGACCGTCACCAGCCGTCGGCGCGACGCCGACGCCGCCTGGTGCGTGGTGGTGGAGGGTGGGGTGAAGTCGCCGGTCGCCCCGGCCGCCCACCCCGGCGGCACCCGTGTCGAGGTGCGCGACCTGTTCTTTGCCACGCCGGCCCGCCTGAAGTTCCTGAAGGGTGCGCGCACCGAGGCCGAGCACGCCCGCGACGCGGTGGAACGTCTGTCCATGGCGCACCCGCAGGTGGCCTTCACCTTCCTCGACGACGGCCGCACCGCCCTGCGCCTTCCCGCCGGGACGGGCGACCTTCTGGATGTCCGGCGGGAGCGGTTGGGGGCGGTGCTGGGCCACGACTTCGCCGACAACGCCCTGCCGGTGGACGCCCTGCGCGAGGGGGTGCGCCTGACCGGCCTGATCGGCCTGCCGACGCTGAACCGCCCGACCTCGCGCGAGCAATACCTGTTCGTCAACGGCCGGCCGGTGAAGGACCGGCTGCTGCTCGGCGCCGTCCGCGGTGCCTATTCCGACACGCTCCCGCGCGACCGGCACGCGATGCTGGCCCTGTTCCTGGATCTCCCGCCCCAGGAGGTCGACGTCAACGTCCATCCGGCCAAGACCGAGGTGCGTTTCCGCGACCAGGCCCTGGTGCGCGGGCTGATCGTGGGAGCCATCCGGCACGCGCTTGCCGCCGCCGGCCACCGGGCGACCAGCACCGGCGGCGGTGCGACGCTGGCCGCGTTCCGGCCCGGTGATGCCCCGTCCGGAGCGCAGCAGGCGGGCGGCTTGCCGGCAGGGGGCGCGCATCGCGGCGGCTACGCCGGCCCTCACGGCGCCGTTCCGCCACCCCGGGGCCTGTCCGAACTGGCCACGCGCTGGCAGGGGCCGTTGCCGGGCCTGGTGGCGGAACCCGCGGCGCGGCCGGCCGGTGTCTCGGCGCCGGTATCCAATCATCCGGACGAGGCCGGCGCGGCTCCCGGCATCCCATCGCCCGAACCGTTTTCCGACCATCCGCTGGGTGCGGCCCGTGCCCAGCTGCACAACACCTACATCGTCGCCGAGACGCGGGACGGCATCGTCATCGTCGACCAGCACGCGGCCCACGAACGGCTGGTGTACGAGCGGTTCAAGGCGGCGTTCGTGGACGGCGGTGCCAAGGCGCAAGGCCTGCTGCTGCCGGAGGTGGTGGAGCTCAGCGAGGCCGATGCCGAGCGTCTGGCCGCCCGCGCCGAGGAATTGGGCCGTTTGGGCCTGGACCTGGAACGGTTCGGGTCCACCGCCGTCGTGGTCCGGGCCACACCGGCGCTGCTCGGCCGCTGCGATGTCCGCGCGCTCGTCACCGATCTGGCGGAAACCCTGGCCGAGTTGGGCGACGCCGGCCTGCTGCGGGAAAAGCTGGACGCCGTCTGCTCGACCATGGCCTGCCACGGGTCGGTGCGCGCCGGCCGGCCGATGAACGAGGCCGAGATGAACGCGCTCCTGCGCCAGATGGAGGCCACCCCCATGAGTGGCCAATGCAACCATGGCCGGCCGACGTATGTGGAGCTGAAGAAGGGCGACATCGAACGGCTGTTCGGCCGTCGGTGATGGCCGCCGCGGCTCCCTTTCAGCAGGGGGCCGCGGCGAAAAGAACCTGGGTGTCGCCCCACACCCGTTTGTCCAATTCCTCGAAGCCGGGTGGGAGAGGCACGTCCGCTCCCTGCCGCTCCTCCACAACCACCAGCGCACCGGTCGTAAACCAGCCCTGGGCGGCGAGCGCGGTCAGGGCCCGCGGCGCCAGCCCCTTGCCATAGGGCGGGTCGAGGAAGGCGAGGGTGCAAGCCATGCGGGCGGGCGGCGGGCGGATCGCGTCGCCACGGACGGGCGTGCCGCGTGCGACCTCGCCCAATGTCGCCAGATTGCGCCGGACCACGTCGAGGCTGGCGGGGGCGGCATCCAGGAACAGGGCATGCGCGGCCCCGCGGGACAACGCTTCCAACCCAAGGGCACCGGTGCCGCAGAAGGCATCCAGCACCACGGCCCCTTCCACCACCGGTCCGCCGCCCGGCCCCCAACCGGCATGGGTCAGGACATTGAACACGGCTTCCCGGACCCGGTCGCCGGTCGGGCGCACGCCGGCCGCGGGCGGTCCCTCGATCCGACGGCCCCGGTGCCTACCGCCGACGATCCGCATGGCCCCGCGGCCCGGCGCGCCCCGGCCCGCTCCGCTCCGCTCCGGCACGCCCCGATCCTGCGCGACCCGGGCCGCCACGGCCGGGGCCGCCTTTCGGCCCGCTGCCCTTTGGCCCGCTGCCCTTTGGCCCGCTGCCCTTCGGCCCGCCGCCCCTTGGCCCGCCGCCCCTTGGCCCGCCTTTGTGGTCGGGACCCTGGCGGTCGGCGTTCTTGCGTTCGGTGCCCTTGGCGGCGCCCTTCGGTCCGGCCGACGGTTTCGGCTTCGCGCCCGCGTGTGCTTTCGCCTCCGCCGGGTTCCGGTGGGTTTTCCCCGCGGCCGGGCGGAACGGCTTGGCGCCCCGTGCCTCTTCGCGGGGGGTCTCGTCGCGGGATGCGGGACGGCCGGCCGCCTTGGAGCGCGGGCGGTCCTGGGCAAAGGTTTCTTCGTTCCGGCGGTCGGGTTTTGTGAACCGCTGGGTCCGGCCCTCCGGGACCGCCGCGCGACGGGTGGGGGCGTCCTCCCGGTCGGCCGTCCGCACCCGCCCGCCGGCCTTGCGCGGGGCGGAGCGCTCGGAAGCCTCCTGCGAACCTTCCCAACGGCGCTGCGGCCCGGCGTCCCTGCCCCGGTCACGGGTCCGCTCGCGGTTCCCGGCCGACGTGGCGCGTTCGGGGCGTTCGGCGCGCTCGGGCGCGGGCCGCGACGGCCGGCGCGCGGGCGGCTCCTCCGTCCGGGGGCCGGCGGCGCGTTGCGGCTTTTTCGCTTTGGCCGGAGCGGTCCTCGGCCGCGGCGCCTTGAGCCCCAGCGGCTCGTCCGCTCCGCCGGCGGCTTGGCCGAGGCTGCGGATCTGGTCGCGGATCACCCGGGCCGGAACCTCCTCGACCGCGCCGCGGGGCAGCTTGCCCAATTGGAACGGGCCGTAGGAGATGCGGATCAGGCGCGTGACCTGCAGGCCCAAGTGCTCCATCACCCGGCGCACCTCGCGGTTCTTACCTTCGCGCAGGGCCACCGAGATCCAGGCGTTGGAGCCCTGTTCCTGTTCCAGCGTGGCGGCGATCGGGCCGTAGACGATGCCGTCCACCACCACGCCCTCGGCCAGCGCCTCCAACTGCGCTTCGTTCACTTGGCCATGGACGCGCACGCGGTAGCGGCGGATCCAGCCGGTGGTCGGAAGCTCCATGTGCCGGGCAAGCTCGCCGTCGTTGGTGAGCAGCAGCAGCCCTTCGCTGGTGATGTCCAGCCGCCCGACCGAGACCACCCGCGGCAGATCCGGCGGCAGATGGTCGAACACGGTCTCGCGGCCCTTCTCGTCGCGGGCCGTGGTCACCAGGCCGGATGGCTTGTGGTAGCGCCACAGGCGCGGCGGCTCGGGCTCGGGCACCGGCTTGCCGTCGACCACGATGCGGTCGCCGGGCCGGACCACCACGGCGGCGCTGTCGAGCACGCGGCCGTTCACGGCGACGCGGCCTTCGGCGATCCAGCGTTCGGCGTCGCGGCGCGAGCAGAGCCCGGCACGGGCGAGGCGCTTGGCAATGCGCTCGCCGACCTTTCCGCCGGTGCCGTTCGGGATGTCGTCTGCGGTGTCGTCGGGGGGAATATCGGTCATGGCGGCGGACACTACGCGTGTGGGCGGCACCGGGCAACCGGCGACGCCCGCCCGCTGCCCGCCGCCAACCGGTCCCCACACCGCCGGGCGAAGATCTCGTACCGTCCTGCGAAAAATCCGCCTTCGCAGGACGGAGGGCGCGACCGCGCCCCGCGCCGGAGGCGCGGACTTGAACCCGGGGCGCCCCCTGGCGCGCAAGCCAAGGCCCACAGGGCCGCCGGCGCTTGAGGAACCGAACAAAGCCGAGTGCATGCACTCGGCGGCGTCACATGCTGATCTTCTGGTGATCGCCCGGTTTCGGCGACTCGCCGGTCAGCTTGGCCTTCAAGTAGCCGTAGGCATGGACCATGGTGCTGGACGGCGCGTCCCAGTACTCCGCCTTCTCGATCCGCACCTTGATCAGCGCGATGCGCGGATCGTCCTTGCCCCTGGGGAACCAGGTGGCGAGCGGTTCGCGCCAGAGCCGGTCGATCTCCGCCTTGTCGCGCACGATCTCGGCATGGCCCGACACCGAAACGAAGGTTTGCCGGCTTGCGTCGGCAAAGGCCAGGCAGACCTGGTGCTCGCGGTTGGTCTCGTCCACCTTGGGCGTGTCCGCATAGGTGAAGAACCACAGCGTGCCGTCGAAGGCGTCGGTCTGGTGGTTCGCCATCGGCCGGGACCGCAGGTGGCCGTCCTCGTCGCGGGTCACCATCATCGCGAATTGCACATCGCGGATCATGGACCACAGCTTGTCCAACTGGTCCTGCCGCGGCATGTGGGTGTCCATCGGCATCCTCTCCTCCTGGTGGGCCCTGAGCCCGGACAACAAGGGGCGTTTCCCGGCCGTTCCGGCCGAACGCCGACACCGCCCGCCGACACCGCCCATTGACGGGCACCTTCCGCGCGCGGAAGGTGCGGCGATGGACCGTCCCGCCTTCATGTCCCTTGCGCTGGCCGAAGCCGAGGCCGCCGCCGCCCGCGGCGAGGTGCCGGTGGGCGCCGTCGTGGTGGATCCCGCGACGGGCGCGGTGGTGGCATCGGCCGGCAACCGGACCGAGGAGCTGGCCGACCCCACCGCCCATGCGGAGGTGCTGGCCATCCGCGCGGCGTGCGCCCATGTCGGCGCGCCCCGCATCCCGGACTTCGACCTGTACGTGACGCTGGAACCCTGCGCCCTGTGCGCGGCCGCGATCAGCTTCGCCCGGGTGCGGCGGCTGTATTTCGGCGCCTACGATCCCAAGGGGGGCGGGGTGGAGCACGGTCCGCGCTTCTTCGCCCAGCCCACCTGCCACCATGCGCCCGAGGTCGTCGGCGGCGTGGAGGAGACGGCGGCCGCCGTGCTGCTCAAGCGGTTCTTCGCGGCACGCCGGTGACACCCGCGCCGACCGTGTGGTAAGGCCGCCCGGCCCATCGGACCAAGGGTTACGGAATGCCGCGCCCCCGGATTTGCCTGACCCTCGTGCGCAACGAGGCCTGGATCCTTCCCGCGTTCCTGCAGGCCGCGTCCACCTGGGCCGACCACATCCTGATTTGCGACCACCGCTCGGACGACGGCAGTCGCGAGATCGCGGCCGGCTTCCCGAAGGTCCGCGTCATCGACTACGCCGATCCCGCGTTCGACGGGTCGGCCATGCGCGCCCTGCTGCTGGCGGAGGCCCGTCGGATCGCGCCCGGTGCTGCCTGCTTCCCGCTCGACGCGGACGAGATCCTGTCGGCCGGGCATTTCGGATCGGATTTCTGGACGGCGATCGACCGGGCGGAACCGGGGACCGTGTTCGATGCGCTCTGGCGGAATCTGGCGCCGGGGCTGGAAGCCTATGTGGCCGCGCGCGACGAGCGCCAGGTGGTGTGCTGGATCGACCGGCCGGACCTCGCCTATGGTGACCGACGCTTCAACGAGGAGCGGGCGCCGCGCCAGGACAGGCTGCCGCGCGTCCACCTCGACGACATTTGCCTGATGCACCTCCAGTACGCGGACTGGCCCCGGTTCTCGACGAAGATCTGCTGGTACCAGTGCGTGCGCAAGGTTGCGGGCGAGGGAACGGCGGACAGGTTGGCCTGGGGTTACCGCGCGATCCTCAACGAGGTCACGGACCCGGCGGCGCGCCGGCCGCTCCCGCCGGAATGGCTCGACGGGTACCGCGGGCGTGGCATCGACCTCCACATCCGCCCGACGCCGCTGGCGGAACTGTGGCGGGTGCGCGAGGTGCTCGACCTGATGGCCCGCCACGGGACCGCCGCCTTCAAGGGCCTGCTGATCTGGGACCACGACTGGGTCGGGACCGCACGCGAACTCGGGGTGCCGGATCCAGACCGGTTCGCCGACCCCCGCGACGCCGCCACGCGCTGGGTGCACCGGCGGATCTTCGAGCGGGCGCGCGGCAAGCGCAAAGGCTTGCCGCGTCACGCCGGGCGGGTGGCGGCGACGGTGCTGGGCTGGTAGGGGCGGGGAGCCCCCCCATCAAGGCTTGGACCCGGCGAAGTTCGCGGCGATGTCGCGCCGGCAGAACCCGCCCGGCCAGTCGATGGCGTCGACGGCCCGGTACGCCGTGGCCCGCGCCTCGGCCACGTTCGCACCCGTTGCGGTGACGGTGAGCACGCGGCCGCCGGTGGCAATGAACGCCCCGCCTTCGACCTTCGTGGCCGCGTGGAAGACGACGGCGCCTGCGACCTGGGCGGCACGGTCGAGACCGCGGATTTCGGTCCCGGTGCGCGGCGTGTCGGGATAGCCTTCGGCCGCCATGACGACCGTGACCGCCGACCGGTCGTGCCAGCGGGCCGACACCGTGTGCAGCGCCGCGTCCGACGCCGCCATCAGCAGCGGCAGAAGATCGCCCTTCACCCGCGGCATCAGCACCTGGGTTTCCGGGTCGCCGAAGCGCGCATTGAACTCGATCACATAAGGCTTGAGGCCGTCCGGCCCGGGCACCAGCATCAGTCCGGCATACAGCACGCCCTTGTAGGGCGCCCCGGCTTCGGCCATGGCCCGGACCACGGGTTCGACCACCTCGCGCATCACGCGGGCTTCCAGGTCGGGCGTGAAGGCGGGGTGGGGCGAGACCGCGCCCATGCCGCCGGTGTTCGGACCCGTGTCGCCGTCGCCCACGCGCTTGTAATCGCGCGCGCTGGCCAGGGGCAGGGCGGTAGTCCCGTCCACCAGCGCGAAGAAGCTCGCCTCCTCACCGGCCAGGAACTCCTCGACGACCACCCGGCCGCCGGACGCGCCGAAACGCTTGTCCTCCAGCATCGCCGTGATGGCGGCCTCGGCCTCCTCGACCGTTTGCGCCACCACCACGCCCTTGCCCGCGGCCAGGCCGTCGGCCTTCACCACGATGGGGGCGCCGTTCCCGCGCACATAGGCCCGCGCCGCATCGGCGTTGTCGAAGGTCCGGTGGCGGGCGGTGGCCACGCCGGCCTTCAGGCAGATCTCCTTCATGAAGGCCTTGGATCCCTCGATCCGGGCCGCGGCGGCGGACGGGCCGAAGACACCGATGCCGGCATCCTGCAACCGGTCCGCCAAGCCGGCCACCAACGGCACTTCCGGGCCGACCACGACGAAGTCGATTCGGCCTTCGCGGGCGAAGTCGACCAGCCCGTCGATGTCGTCGGCCTTGACCGGAACGCACTCGGCCACCTCGGCGATGCCGGCGTTGCCGGGTGCGCAGAAGAGCTTGTCGCACAGGGGCGAGGCCGCGATGGCCCAGCACAGCGCATGTTCGCGGCCGCCGCCGCCCACCACCAGGATCCGCATGTTGCCCTCCGCCTGTGCTGGCTTATTTCGCGCACGCACCTGCTATCATCCCCGCATGATCGCCGACAACGTGATTGCCGGGTCCAACGCGCCGGTCCTCACCGTCTCCGAACTGAGCCACGCGCTGAAGCGGACCGTCGAGGACGCGTACGGCTTCGTGCGCGTGCGGGGCGAGATTTCGCAACCCAAGCGCCATGCCTCGGGCCATGTCTACATGCGCTTGAAGGACGAGGCGACGGTGCTGGAGGCGGTGTGCTGGCGCGGGGCGGCCGCCAAGCTGGCCGTCCGACCCGAAGAGGGGCTGGAGGTCGTCGTCACCGGCCGCCTGACCACCTATCCCGGCCGTTCGCAGTACCAGCTGGTCATCGAGACCATGGAGCTGGCGGGCGAGGGCGCGCTGCTCAAGATGCTGGAGGAGCGCCGAAAGCGGCTCGCCGCCGAAGGCCTGTTCGATCCCGAGCGCAAGCGGCCGCTGCCCTTCCTGCCCGAGGTGGTCGGGGTCGTCACCTCGCCCACCGGGGCGGTGATCCGCGACATCCTCCACCGGTTGGCCGACCGCTTCCCCCGCCATGTGCTGCTGTGGCCGGTGGCGGTGCAGGGCGAGGGGGCGGCGCCGCAGGTGGCGGCCGCCATCCGCGGCTTCAACGCGATTGCGCCGGGCGGGCCCGTGCCGCGGCCGGACGTGCTGATCGTCGCGCGCGGCGGCGGCTCGCTGGAGGATCTGATGGCCTTCAACGAGGAGGCCGTGGTCCGCGCCGCCGCCGAAAGCCGGATCCCCCTGATCTCGGCCGTCGGGCACGAGACCGACACCACCCTGATCGACCATGCCGCCGACGTGCGCGCGCCCACGCCCACGGCTGCGGCCGAAATGGCGGTGCCGGTGCGGGCCCATCTCCTGGAACAGGTGCTGGACGACGCCCGGCGCCTCTACGGCGGGCTCGCCCGCACGCTGGACGAGCGGCGCATGCGGGTCGAGGGGCTGGCCCGCGGCCTGGGCGAGCCCATGCGCCTGATCGAGGGCCACCGCCAGCGTCTGGACGACCGGGCGGAGCGGCTGGCACTGTGCGCCCGCGCCTACATGGAGAAACGCGCCGTCCGCACGGCGGAACTGGGCGCCCGGCTGCGCCACCCGTCCCAATTGCTGACCCACGCCGAAAGCCGTTTCGGTGCGGTGGTGCGGCAGTTCGCCGGGGCGCTGCGCCAGTCGGTGACGGTGCAGCGCGGCCGTTTCGAGACGGTCGCCATCCGCTTGCGGCTGCGCCCGTTGATGGACCGGACCGAGCGGGGCGGGGTGGCGCTGGCCGACCTCGACCGGCGATTGGACCGGGCCTATGCGCAGCGTCTGGACGACGCCGGACGCCGGGTGTCGGTGGCACGGCAGCTCTTGGACACGCTGTCCCACAAGGGTGTTCTGAAGCGCGGCTACGCCTACGTCACGGCCGCGGACGGGCAGCCCGTCGTGTCGGCGGCGGAAGCCGCGCCGGGGCGTGCCTTGACACTCCACTTCCAGGACGGGCAACGGGGTGCGGTCGTCGGAGGGGGCGGGGAGGCCAGCGCCGCTTCGTCCGACCAAACGGCACCGGCTCCCGCGGCCCCGCTTCGCCGGGCGTCCTCCCGCGGGCCGTCCAAGCCGGCGGTCCCCAAGGCACCGGCCGGACCACGGCAGGGCAGCCTGTTCTGATGCCCGCCCCGGGTCCGGGATACGGGCGAATGGATGGCATCCCGGCTCCAGGATCGGGGAACTCGTAACAGGCCTTCGTGTTTGCGCGGCAGATGCGTGCTGCGTTTGTGGAAGACCCTGGATCCTTTGGACACCCGATCACATGGGCACATAGCCGGCGGGGCCAAGTTGCCCCGCGTCGGACCGGGACATCCGCCCGCTCCCGATCAGAGTCCGTCCGTGGTGTCTGACCTCCCGCCTTTCCAAGCTTCGGGCGCAGCGGAGCAATCCGCGCCGCTCGACCCGAACCGGCACAAGCCGATCAGCGACCTGCTGAGACGCCTCAGGCCGATCCGCCAGCTTCCGGTCTGGGCGTGCTACGCGCTGACGTTCGCCCTGGTGCTCGTGTGCTTCGGCCTGCGCTATGCGCTGGAGGGGGTTTACGACTACCCGTTTCTCCTGTTCCTGCCCGGCATCGTGCTCGCCGCGACGCTGTTCGACCGGGGGTCCGGCTTCCTGGCCACAGGGCTTTCGGCGGTCCTGGCGCTCTATTTCTTCGTTGAGCCGCGCCACACCTTCGCTTTCGTACCCCGGCACATCGGATCGGTGGTGGCAACGGTCCTGTTCACCGTGATCGGGCTTTTCCTGTCTGCGCTCATCGAAGCCCTGCGCAATGCCGTGGAGGATCTTGGACTCGCCTACAGGGATCTGGCCGAACGCGACCGCAAGCTCGAGGCGGGCGTCCGGGAGCTTGCGTTGAGCGAGGCGCGGTTCCGCAGTTTCACCGAAGCGATGCCAACGCTTCTGTTCGTCACCGACCCGGGCGGGGGCAACACCTATACCAATCCTCCGTTCCACGCCTATACGGGTCTGCCGCCCAAGAACCTCCTGGGGGACGGATGGCTCCGGATCATCCATCCCGACGACCGGGACCGTGTCGCCGCGACCTGGGCGCAAGCCGTGCGCGAGGGCTCGTCCTATGAGGTCGAGTACCGTCTCCGGCGTCACGACGGGGCGTACCGTTGGCACATCGGGCGCGGCCGCCCGATCCTCGACCCGGACGGACGCATCGTCCAATGGCTCGGCACCTGCTCCGACATCGAGGAGGCCAAGCACGCGCAGGAAGCGTTGCGGCGCGCCGAAGCGCTGTCTCGTGCGTACGTTGAACATGCCCCGCTCAAAATGTGGGTGACCAACCCGGATGGATCGGTCGCCCATTTCAATGCCGAGTGGCGCACCTATACGGCCCAGCCCGGCACGCATGTTGGACCGTCCTGGGGGGAGGTGGTCCATCCCGAGGATCTTCCGGGCATGCGCGCCATTCGGGACGGCGCCATTCCGGCCGGCCGGGGCTACGACGTCGAGTTGCGCATCCGCGAGGCGGCCAGCGGTCGGTACCGCTGGCATATCGGGCGTGTCGCCCCGGTTCGGATCGGCGAGGACGGAGACATCGTGGCCTGGGTCGGAGGGGCGACGGACATCGACGACATCCGGGCCGCCGAAGCGCGCCTGCGTGCGAGCGAGGAGCAGCACCGCCTCATCGTCGAACGCGCGCGGGATTACGCGATCCTGACCACTGACCTGCCCGGCCGGATTACAAGCTGGTCGCCGGGAGCGGAAGCCGTGTTCGGCTTCGACGCCCAGGAGATAATCGGCCAGCCCGTGGACATGCTGTTCACGCCCGAGGATCGTGGAGCGGGCGTGCCGGCCTGGGAAAGGGAAACGGCACTCAGGGATGGGCATGCGCCGGACATGCGCTGGCACCTGCGCAAGGACGGCGATCGCATTTGGGTGGATGGGGCCGCTTGGCCGCTGCACGACCCGGAAGGACGGGAGACGGGTTTCCTGAAGATCGGGCGGGACGAGACGGCGCGTCGGCAGGCGGAGCTTCTCATGCAGAACGCGGTGGAGCGCCAAGCCTTTCTGACCCGCGAAGTGGGGCACCGGGTCAAGAACAACCTGACCATCATCACCAGCCTGCTCAGCCTGCAGGCCCGGAACACCGCCAATGCGGAGACCAGGGCCGCCCTCGACGATGCACGTGGCCGGATCAATGCGATCGCGCAGGTCCATGACCTGCTCTGGCGCCAGGGCCAGGGCCAGGGCGAAGCCATCGATCTGGACGCGTTCCTGCACGAGCTTTGCGAAGGCGTCCAGCGGACGGTGCCCCACCATCGGATCCAGTTCGGGGGCAACGGGTCCGTCATGGTCCCGATCGACCGGGCGGTGACCATCAGCCTGCTGGTCAACGAACTCGTCACCAACGCGGTCAAGTACGCCTACCCCGAGGAGGAAGGGGGCTTGGTCGCCGTTTCGCTCCGCCGAATGGGGAGGGGGATGCTGTGCCTGGAGGTGGCGGACAACGGGGTGGGCCTGCCAAGCGACATCGCGGAGGGTGGGGTGAAGGAAGGCAGTTTCGGCACGCGGTTGCTGCGCACCTTCACGCGCCAGCTCGGCGCGGAAATGGAGATCGATGCCGGGGCGGGCGGCACACGCGTGGCACTGACCATGCCGATCAACCCGGATGGCCCGGTGGGGGCCGAACGCCCTTAATCCGCGTTCCGGATGCGGGGCAATCCCCGTTCCGATGCAGGCGCGCGGCCTGCCGCCTCGTATTCGGGCCGTAGGATCGAGCAGAGGTGGGACGACCACCACTCGCCGCGCACGCGCAGGTGCTCGCGCAGGGCGCCTTCCTCGCGCATGCCGAGCTTGTCCATGACCCGGCGGGAGGCCGTGTTCTCCACCCGGCACATCGCGGCGATGCGGTGCAGGCCCAAGTGCTCGAATCCCAGTGCCAGCATGGCCCCGCCGATCTCGGTGGCGAGCCCCCGGCCCGCGAAGCGGCTGTCCAGGCCCCAGCCGATCTCGCCCTGGGTCCGCCCACGGTCGGTGATCTTCAACAGGCCCTCGCCGACCACCTCGTCCGTATCCCGGAGGACCGCCGCCAGGAGCCACGCCGTGCGCGGCTCATCCGACTGCTCCTGGATGCGGCGTGCGACGGATGCCTCGACCCACGCCCGCGTGGGCGGGTCGATGGGCAGATGGCGCCAATACGTCTCGCGCGGCATGTAGGCCGCGAAGGCGTCGGCGTCCGTCTCCCGCACCTCGCGCAGCAACAGGCGGTCCGTTTCGATGGCGAGGGCGCTGCCCGACGGCATGGTTTCAGTCCTTCCAGCGCCGGTGGGTCCAGAGCCACTGCTCGGGCCGGGCCCGCACCCACGCCTCGATCGCGTTGTTGATGCGGGCCATGGTGGCGGCGTCGTCCGCCTTGTCGTCGCCGGTCCGCGCGCGCTCGAGCGGCGGGTCGATCGTCAACCGGAACCGGGCGCCGCCCAGGCGCTCGATGTGCACCATCACCAGCGGGCAATCGAACACGCGGGCGAACTGGGCCGGGGTGGGGGCGGTCATGGCCGGGCGCCCGAAGAACGGCACTGCGATACCCCGGTTGAGCTTCTGGTCCACCAGCATCGCGATATGGCCGCCCGACCGCAGGGTTGCGAAAAGGCCGCGCGCGGCCTCGGGCCCCTTCGGCAGGAAGGTGGCGCCCTCGGTGGCCCGTGCCCGGCGCAGCAGCCGGTCCACGGGCGGATTGTTGGCATGCCGGTAGACGAAGGTCAGCGGCAGGCCCATGCGCACGCCGCCGGTGGCCAACAGTTCCCAATTGCCGAGATGCGCACCGACCAGGATGCCCGGCCGCCCGTCCAGCCGCAGGGCCTCCACATGCTCCCGCCCGATCACCTCGATCCGGCCGGTCTCGGCCTGATCCCAGATGGTCCGGAGGTGCGGGTATTCGGTGATGACACGGCCGAGATTGTCCCACATGCCGCGCAGGATGGCCCGGATCTCCCGTACGTCCTTGTCCGGGAAGGCACGCTCCAGGTTGCGGCGTGCACGGCGATGGGCTGGCAGCAGCGGACCGACGGTGCGGCCGATCCAGCCGCCCAATGCCGACGCCGCATCCACGGGCAACAGACCGACGGCATGGAACAGCGCCCACGCCAGGGCCGCCTGCACAGGGTAGTCGAGGTTGCGCTGGCGCCAGCGTTCAAAAGTCGAATGCTTGGCCATCGAACGCTTGCATGTCTGCCGATACGGGGTCCTGCGGCGGGCCGAGCAGCGGAAGGACCAGACGGCGCACCGCCCCCGGGTCCGGCCAATGCAGTCCAACGGGGACAACGCGGACCATGGTCCGGGCGGACGAGGGCAGGCGGACCGCGTCCTTCTCGGTGGTGACCAGTTCGGCCCGCAGGGCCTGGGCACGCTCGACGAGGCGGAACACCTCGTCCTCGTTGTAGACGTGGTGGTCGGGGAAGGCGGCGGTGCCGACGACCTCTGCGCCGAGATCCCGCAGCGAGGCGAAGAATTTGCCCGGTCGGCCGATCCCGGCGAAGGCGAACAGGCGCACCCCCCGGACCCAGGCGGCTGCGGGCGGATGGACAAGATGCGCCTCCAGGACCGGAAGGTCCGGACGGTGGGCGGCAACCCGTTCCCGCACGCCGGCACGGTCGGTGCCGATCACCACGACGGCATCGGCCCGGGCCAGGCCCTCGTTCACGGGTTCGCGCAGGGGGCCGGCGGGAATCACCCGGCCGTTGCCGAAGCCGGTCTCCCCGTCCACCACCACCAGGGACAGGTCCTTGGCCGGTTGCGGGTTCTGGAAGCCGTCGTCCATGACCAGGATGTCCGCCCCTGCGGCGGCCGCGGCGGCCGCCCCGGCCGCACGGTCGCGCGATACCCAGGTCGGGCCGGTCCCGGCATGGAGCAGCGCCTCGTCCCCCACGTCCCGGGCGGTGTGCCGCTCGGGTTCCACCCGGAGCGGGCCGCTCAGGCGTCCGCCATGGCCGCGGATCAGCACATGGCAGTCCACTCCGGCCCGGCGGAGCGCCAGGACGATGCTCCGCGCCACCGGCGTCTTGCCGGCGCCGCCCGCGACCAGATTGCCGACGCAAAGGACCGGAACAGGCGCCCGCCGCGGGATTTGGCGGCGGCGGCGGCGGCCCGCCCAGGCGAAGGCGGCGGCGGCCGGCGACAAGAGGGTGGCCGCGAGCCCCGGCGGCGTGGTCCAGAACGCTGGCGCCTTCATGCCGCGAACTTCGCCGCCGCTTCGCCCAGGACGGGCTCGATCGCCTCCATCACCCGGTCGACCACCTGGCGGTTGCGCTCGGCAACGGCCCGGCCGGCGGCTGCCTGATGGAAGCGGGCCTCCGGGTCGGACAGGAGCCGGTCCACGGCTTCGGCCAGTTCCGCCGCCGTCCGGACCCGGCGGGCGGCGCCCGCCTCCTCCAGCTCAACCGCGATCTCGGCGAAGTTGAACATGCTGGGGCCGTACAGGACGGCGCAACCGAGTTGCGCCGGCTCGACCGGGTTGTGGCCGCCCTCGTTCGTGAAGGAGTTGCCCAGGCAGACGATGGGGGCCACGCGCAGCACGACGCCCATCTCGCCCAGGGTGTCGACCACATAGGCTTGGTCCGACCGGGACGGTAGCTTGCCCTCGCTGCGCCGTGCGCACCACAGACCGCGCTGGTGGAGGATGCTCGACACCTCCTCGCCGCGGGCAGGGTGGCGCGGGACGACGATGGTCAGCAGGTCGGGCCACTTCTCCTTCAGGCGCAGGTGGACCCGTGCCGCGATGTCCTCCTCGCCCGGATGAGTGGAGGCGAAGGCCCAGACCGGCCGTTTGGCCACGGCGGCATTCAGTTGGGCAAAGGCCAGCGGTTCGGCCGACAAGGGCTCGGCCGAATATTTCAGGTTCCCGATGGCGGCCACGTTGCGCGCGCCCAGCTTGACCAGGCGGTCCGCCTCGCGCTTGGTCTGGGCCAGGCAGACGCGGAACGGCGACAGCAGGGTCCGGATGGTCCGCGGGACGCGGCGCCAACGCCGGAACGAACGTGCGGACATGCGGGCGTTGATCAGTGCCGCCGGAATCCGGCGCGCCCGCAGTTCCATCAGCATGTTCGGCCAGATCTCGGACTCGATCCATAAGGCCGCGTCCGGCCTCCAATGGTCCAGGAACCGTCGGACCCACGCCGCACGGTCGAGCGGCGCGAACTGGTGGATGGCGCCCCTGGGCAGGCGCTCGGCCATCAGCCGGGCCGAGGTCACGGTGCCGGTGGTGACGAGCACACGGGTGTGTTCGTCCTCCACCAGGCGGCGGACCACCGGCAGGGCGGACAGGGATTCGCCGACGCTGGCGGCGTGCAGCCAGATCACACGGCCGAAGGGGCGGGGCTGCGACGCCTTGCCGAACCGCTCGCCCCGGCGGGCGCGGTCTTCCTTGCCTCGCGCCGTCCGCCGCTCCACCAGCCAGAGCAGGACCGGCGCGCCGAGGGTCGTCAGCACGCGGTAAAGGCTCAGGATCATGGGCGGGGCGGTGGTTGGCTGTCGTTGGGCATGGGCGATGGCATCCGCCGGGCAGGCGGGGCGGGGCAACCTAGCACGCACCCTCCGCCGGCGTTAAGGCTTTCGGGGCCGTGATGTCCGGCCTGGCCGACGATCACACCCGGCGCAGGTTGTCCAGGAACTGTGCCGAGGAGGCCTGCCAGGAGTGGCGCAGGGCGAACGCCCGGCAACGTTCGGGCGGGATCGCCAGCGCGCGGGTGACGGCGGCCGCAAGGTCCTCGTCCAGCACGCCGACGTCCGATCCCCCCAGGATGTCGATCGGGCCGCACACCGGATACGCCGCCACCGGGACGCCCGATGCCAGTGCCTCCAGCAGCACGAGTCCGAAGGTGTCCGTGCGCGAGGGGAACACGAAGACGTCGGCGGCGGCGTAGTGGCGGGCCAGGTCCTCGCCGTGGCGGGCTCCGACGAACCGGACCTGCGGGTACCGGGCCTTCAGTTCGGCCAGTTGCGGGCCGTCGCCAACGACGTACTTGGTCCCCGGGAGGTCCAGGCGCAGGAAATCCTCGATGTTCTTTTCCACCGCCACCCGGCCCACGTACATCATCACCGGGCGGGGGGCGTCGAGGAAAGCCTTCGGGCGCGGGCGGAACAGCCCAGTGTCCACCCCGCGGCTCCAGCGCAGGATGTTGCGGAAGCCGCGCTCGCGGAGCGCACGCTCGAGCGACGCGGTGGCCACCATCACCCCGGACGCCGGGGCATGGAAGCGCCGGATGATATCGTAGCTGAGCGCCAGCGGCACGGGTGCGCGGTCGCGGATGTATTCGGGGAACCGCGTATGATAAGCGGTTGTGAAGGCGATCCGGCGCCGGACGCAGTAGCCCCGGGCCGCAAATCCGAGGGGGCCTTCGGTTGCCACGTGGATGGCGTCGGGCCCGAAGTCCTCGATCATCCGCCCCATCCTGCGCCACGGCGCAAGGGCGATGCGGATCTCGGGGTAGGTGGGCAGCGGAACGGTGCGGAATTCGGCCGGCGAGATGATGCGCACCTCGTGGCCCAGCCGCTCCAATTCGCGGCTGGTGGTGTCGATGGTGCGGACGACACCGTTGATCTGGGGGAACCAGGCGTCGGTGGTGATCAGGATCCTCAGGCGGCCTCCTTCAGGCCCACCGGAACCGCACGCTCCGCCCATCGGATGATCTCCAGCTCACCGGAATGGTGCTCGACCAGGGCCGTGCAGGACTCGACCCAGTCCCCGTCGTTGCAATAGAGGACCCCCTCGAAATCCCGCATCTCGGCGGTGTGGATGTGTCCGCAAATGATGCCGTCGACCCCACGCCGCCGCGCCTCTTCGGCCAGTGTGGCCTCGTACTGGCTGATGTATTCGACGGCCTTTTTCGTCTTGTGCTTGAGGTATGCGGAGATTGACCAGTACTGGAATCCCAACTTCCGGCGGACGATGTTGACGACGGTGTTGAGCCGCAGGAGCAGCATGTACGCCGTGTCGCCGACGTGGGCCAAAACCTTGAAGTGGCAAACCACCGTGTCGAACTGGTCGCCGTGGATCACCAGCAACCGGCGGCCGTCGGCCGTGGTGTGCACCACCTCGTCCATGATGGCGATGCCGCCGAAGCGTACGCCCGTATAGGACCGGAATCCCTCGTCGTGGTTGCCGGGCAGGTAGACGACCCTGGTTCCCTTGCGCGCCTTGCGCAAAATCTTCTGGATCACGTCGTTGTGGCTCTGCGGCCAGTACCAGCTTCGCTTCAGCCGCCATCCGTCGACGATGTCGCCGACCAGATACAGGTTTTCCGAGTCCGTCTGCTTCAGAAAGTCCAGGAGCATCTCGGCTTGCGAGCCGCGCGTTCCAAGATGGACGTCGGAAATCCAGATCGACCGGTAGCGTCGGACGGTGTCTCTCCCCATACGGCGGCTCCCTGGATCGAAGAAGGCCTGAGGCGGTCTACGGGAGTTCCCTGGAATGGTCTACGTTGCCGGAAAGTAACGTCTCATATTTAATCGTTTTTCTTTTAGTTTTCATTGACTTGTCTCTTTGTTGAAACCTTTGCGGCGGCCCCGAAGCGCTCCGGAGTGCATGACGTCCACGGCCTTTTGGACGCATGCGTTCGTTCCGGGCTGCGGCCGGGCGAATCGTACCGTCCTGCAACTCCGCGCCGGGGTGCGCATTTGGGGCATGGCGGTGGGGCGCTCCATGCAAGGAAAACGCGCGAAACCCCGCCACGTGCCCGACCCTACGGCGGTGGAGACGGTTGCTCGTTCGATTGGCGAACCGGTGGGAACTGCTGCGGACCTCCCTTTGGTTCCTGCCCAACCTTCTGGCGGCGGCGGGGTCGAGGATGCCCGCAGCCTGCTCTCGACGCTGCTGTCGTCCATGATCACCATGACCAGCCTGGTGTTCTCGATCACCATGGTGGTCCTGGCCCAGGCCGCCAGCCAGTTCGGGCCCCGGTTGATCCGCAGCTACATGGCCGATCCGGGCACCCAGGTGGTCCTGGGCATCCAGGTGATGACCATCGTCTACCTTCTGCTGGCGTCTACCTTCTGCTGGCGCTCCGCGGCATGGACGGCCGCACCGGCGCAACCGCGCCCCATGTCGCCGTGACGCTGGCCAGCGGCCTTTCCCTGGTATCGATCCTGACGCTGCTGTTCTTCATCCACGCGGTCGGACGTTCCATCGTGACGGAAACGATGGTGGGCAGGTTGGCCGCCGAACTGGATGCCCACATGGGCGATCTTCCGCCGCTGGCGGAGGGGGCGAACGGGACCGGAACCGCGGACGAAGGCGCCCTCCTGCCCGAGGATTTTGGCGCCCGTGCCCGGACGGTGCCGCTGGCGCTGGAGGGCTATGTGCCGTCGGTGGACTATCCGGCCATCGCGGAGGCCGCCCGGGCGGCCGGTGTGCTGGTCCAATTCGGCCTGCCCGCCGGCGCGTTCCTGATCCATGGTGCGCACCATGTGCGCGTCTACCCGGAGGAGCGCGCCTCGCCCGAACTGGTGCAGGCGATCACGGCCGCGGTGATGGTGGGCAGTCTCCGTACACCGGTCCAGGACATCGAGTTCTCGATCCGGCACCTGGTCGAGATCGCCGTGCGGGCCCTCTCGCCGGCGATCAACGATCCGTTCACCGCGGCGGCCGTCATCGACCGGTTGGGGGTGGCGTTCTCGCGCCTGCTCGGCCGGTCGCTGGGCGAGGGGGTGCACCGGGACTCCGGCGGTGTCCCGCGGGTGTTCACCGTCGTCCCCACCCATGACGAGGTGCTGGACATCGCCCTGCGCCAGATCCGCCATGCGGCCAGGAACACGCCGGCCATCATCGTCCAGCTTCTGGAAATGCTGGCCGAGGTGGCGGCCTTCGCCCGGACCGACGCCGCACGGGCGGCCCTGGCCCGTCAGGCCGATATCGCCGCCGCCGCCGGGTGCCACGGCCCGATCGAGCCCTCCGACCGCGCCCTGATCGAGGCCGCGCACGCCGCCACCCGCGAGGCGCTGGCCCGCTGCGGGAGCGCCGTGGACGTACCTTCGCCAGCCGTTTGATGGGAGTCGTGCCCGGCCATCCGCCACCCTGCCATTCCGGGCCTTTGCCATTTCATTGGGTGTTTGACGGACCGGGACCGGCCCGCCAGGATCCGCCGATGATGGACCATTCCACCCCCGAAGCATCCGCCGACCCCGTGGCGTTCGTCCGTGCCAAAACGGTGCTCGCCCCGCCATCGCTGCTGCCCGAGTTGCGCCTGCACCTCGCCACCGAGGTCACGCCGCTGTGGCATGCGACCGAGGCGGTCCTGCACGCATCCGACCTGCCGCCGCCATACTGGGCGTTCGCTTGGCCCGGCGGGCAGGCGGTGGCGCGGCTCGTGCTGGACCGGCCGGAGCTGGTGCGCGGGCGGCGCGTCCTCGACTTCGCGGCCGGGTCGGGTCTGGCCGCGGTCGCCTGTGCCAAGGCCGGTGCGGCCCGGGTCGTCGCGAACGAGATCGACCGTTTTGCGAGCGCGGCCATCCGCCTGAACGCCGCCGCCAACGGTGTCGATGTCGAGGTGCTGGCGGAGGACGTGGTGGGCCGGCCGTTGCCGGACTTCGACCTCGTCCTGTGCGGCGATGTCTGCTACGAGCGGCCCATGGCCGACCGCGTGATTCCGTGGCTCTACGCGCTTACCGCCGCGGGGGCCGAGGTTCTGCTGGGCGATCCCGGCCGGGCCTATCTGCCCAAGGATGGGCTGGAGACGCTGGCGGAATTCGTCGTGCCCACGTCGCTCGACCTGGAGGACCGGACCCAGCGGAGCACCCGCGTCTATCGCATCGCCGCTCCCGGCTGATCCGCCGCCCGCGGTGCCCGAGGGTTTTTCCCCGAGCCTGCGCGCCTACGCTTGACGGCGGCGGGCTGCGGTCCATGATCCCGACCGCTTTCCCAACCGCCCCACGGATGGCCATGCCCTACGCTTCGCTGCGCGACTTCATCGACCGTCTGGAGCGCGAGGGCCGTCTGGTCCGGGTGCGCGAGCCGGTCTCCACCGTGCTGGAAATGACCGAGATCCACACCCGGCTCCTGGCGGAGCAGGGGCCGGCGGTCCTTTTCGAGCGGCCGGTGAAGGCGGACGGCACGGTCTCGCCCATCCCGGTCCTGGCCAACCTGTTCGGCACGGTGGAGCGGGTGGCCTGGGGCATGGACCGCGAACCGTCGGAGCTGCGCGGGGTGGGTGAAACCCTGGCCTTCCTGCGCCAGCCCGAACCGCCGCGTGGTCTGGCCCAAGCGCTGGAACTGTTGCCGCTGGCCAAATCGGTCCTGTCCATGCGGCCGAAGACGGTGGGATCGGGGCCGGTGCAGGAGGTCGTCCTGACCGGGGCGGACATCGATCTGAACATGCTGCCCATCCAGACCTGCTGGCCGGGCGAGCCCGCCCCGCTCATCACCTGGCCGCTGGTGGTGACGAAGGGCCCCACCGGCGCCCGCGAGGACGACTTCAACCTGGGCATCTACCGCATGCAGGTGCTGGGCCGGGACCGCACGCTGATGCGCTGGCTGAAGCACCGCGGCGGGGCGCAGCACCACCACCGCTGGGGGGCGGCGGGCAAGCGCGAGCCATTGCCGGCCGCGGTGGTCATCGGGGCCGATCCGGCCACCATCCTGGCCGCCGTGACGCCTGTGCCGGAGACCCTGTCCGAATACCAGTTCGCCGGCCTGCTCCGCGGCAAGCGGTTGGAACTGGTGGATTGCCGGACGGTGCCGCTGAAGGTGCCCGCCCACGCCGAGATCGTCATCGAGGGGCTGGTCAGCCTGGACGAATACGGGGACGAGGGGCCGTACGGCGACCACACCGGCTATTACAACTCCGTGGAACCGTTCCCGGTGTTCCAGGTGACGGCGATCACCATGCGCCGGAACCCGATCTACCTCTCCACCTTCACCGGGCGTCCGCCCGACGAGCCGTCGGTGCTGGGCGAGGCCTTGAACGAGGTGTTCATCCCGCTGCTGCGCCAGCAGTTCCCCGAGATCGTGGATTTCTGGCTGCCGCCCGAGGGGTGCAGCTACCGCATCGCCGTGGTGTCGATCCGCAAGGCCTATCCCGGCCACGCCAAGCGCGTGATGATGGGCGTTTGGTCCTTCCTGCGGCAATTCATGTACACGAAGTGGGTGATCGTGGTGGACGAGGACATCAATGCCCGCGACTGGAAGGACGTGATGTGGGCGGTGTCCACGCGCATGGACCCCGTGCGCGACGTGACGCTGATCGAGGGAACGCCCATCGACTATCTGGACTTCGCCAGCCCGGAAAGCGGGCTGGGCGGCAAGGCTGGCCTGGACGCGACGAACAAGTGGCCACCCGAGACCTCGCGCGAATGGGGCCGGCAACTGGCCATGGATCCTGGGGTGGTCGAAGAGGTGACCCGGAAATGGGCAAGCCTGGGCCTGCCCGGATCGGGCCGGCCGATCTGGAAATAAGACTTCCGTTCCGGGGGCTGTCTCTTATGCTATCCTTTTGGGTAGTTCCCAAGGGGCGCTCAATCGCATGTCCGAGACCGACCGGAAGCCTGATCGCTCGATGGTTTTCGCGTTCGCGCACAAGGTGTTCGAACTGCGCAACGGGCATTTCATCCGTTCGCCCACCGACGACGAGCCGGTTTTCCGCTTCAAGCTGGATGAACAGGATGTTTCCGTCTCGGTCAAATCGCTGAGCAGCACATTCGACATCCCCGAGGACAGCCTCGACGGGATCCTGCTGGACACGGTTGTCAAGGGGCTGAAATACGTCAAAACCATCCGGCCCGGCGATTCGATTCCCCGTGAAATCCTGGACGGATCGGCCTCCTGGGCGGTGGATGACCAGCACATGGAGTTGGCGCGCGGGCGTCTCACCATGCAATTGGTCTCGTGGTTCTCCGGTGGCGAAACCGTCATTACCGACCTCGACCATCTTGCCCAGATCGCCGACGACCCCGGTACCAAGCGGCGTGTGCAGGACGCATTCCAGATGGCGGCCGACAAGCTGGCGCTGGACGGCTCCGAGGAAGGTGCGCCCGAGCGCATCGAGCGCCTTGCCCGCGAACTGAGCTATGTGGAGGCCCTGCGCGACCGCATGAGGCTGGTCGTGAACATCCGTAAGGGCCTGGAGCGTTCCGCTGCCCTCTACCGCACCGACCGTTCGGTGATGGAGGAGATGACGCGCATGCTGACGCTGATCGGCAGGCCCATTGCCGATCTGGAGCAGCGCTTCGAGCAATTGGATGCCCAGACGGGCGAGATCCTGTCCATGTTGCGCGCCATGGAGCCGACCATCGGCTACATCCGCGGGATGCGCGACGACCTGCACCAGATCCTGATGGTGTGGGACGAAATGATCGAGAAGTGGAAGGATCCGCCCAGGATCCGCAACGAAGGCCATCTGGCCCTGCTTCGGTCGACCTACCAGTTCCTGGCCCGCCGCTTCACCCATGCCACGGATTGGCGGCTTGCCCAACGCAAGCCGCCGAGTGCCAGGAACCGCGCGGAATTGTGACGCGGCGTGGAACAGTCGGTTTCGAAACAGACGGATTAACGCCTTCCGGAAGGCAGATCATATTCGACTCCGACAGGAGGACGGCATGTCCCGTCCGGCGTCCGTGCCCAACCTGGAGAGTTGAGATGAACGACCACCGTCATGCCCAGTACGCGGCCTTCGTGCTGCGCGTCAGCATGGGCATCATGTTCCTGGCCCACGGGCTGGTGCTGAAGGTGATGACCTTCGGCTTCGCCGGCACCGCCGGTTTCTTCGAGTCCATCGGCTACCCGGGCATCTTTGCCCATATCGTCATCCTGGCCGAGATCCTGGGCGGCATCGCGCTCATCTTCGGGGTCCTGACCCGCCTCGTGTCGATCCTGTTCCTGCCGATCATGCTCGGGGCGCTCGCCCTCCACCTGCCGAACGGTTGGGTGTTCTCCGCCCCGAACGGCGGTTGGGAATTCCCGGCCTTCTGGACCGTCATGCTTGTGGTGCAGGCCCTGCTCGGCGACGGTGCCTTCGCGCTGCAATCGCGGCTGCCGTTCGGGAGCCGTCAGGCGACCGCCTGATCCCATTGCCGGTGGCGGTACTGGCGCGGGTGCCCTTGCGGCGCCCGCACCTTTGTCCTTCTTGATCCTTGAAAGCTGCCCGAATAGGATTTCGAGGCTCTGGCGGAGCCGAAGGGTGTGAAGCCCCGAAAATAAGTGCCCCGAGACGGGACGGGATCCCGCAAGGGAGGCACTTGTGTTCAGCCGTCAGGCTCACCTTGACCTTTTTTCGGGTTACGATTCCCCGACCGTGAACATCACGGCCGCATGCGAATGCCGGGACTTCGTAGGACCGGCAAAGGCCCGCCGCATTCCGCCCTTTGCCTTGTTGTTGCACGGGATCGCGCAGGCGAGCCTGCATGTCGAGGCGTTCCGGTACCGGTTGCTGGATGGGAAGCCCCGCACGGTCGAGCGGCTGACCGTGTCCTACACGGTCGTTGGTGCGGACGGAAACCTCAACTTCTCCACATTCCCGTTCGACCCGGATCGGGGCGAGTTCGTCCTGCGCTATCTCGCCGACCGGGCCGAGGCCCGCACGGCCGGCCATCTCAGGCTCACGCCGATGGACCACCGCGACTACCTGTTCGTGACGTGCCTGCCCTGGCTCCGCTTCACGTCCATCCAGCATCCGGTGGCCCGGTTCGCCGACTGTTCGATCCCCAACATCGCCGTCGGCCGGTTCGACCACCGGCGGGACCGGGTCGCGTTCCCGATTGCGGTTCAGGCCCATCACGGATTGGTCGATGGGCTGCACGTGCACCAGTTCATCCAGGCCCTGGAAGGGATCATGGATGCGGCGGTGGAGGAGATCGGCCATGGCTGACAGGGCCCCATCCCAGGGAAACCCGCCCGGCGCGGCGGTCTTCCTGCCCGTCGCCGACGCCTACGACCGGTGGTCGGGGCTTTACGATTCCTACGACAACCCGATGGTCTTCGCCGCCACGGCGGTGATCCGGGCCGGACTGGCGGGGACGCCCGGCTGGGATGTCCGGGGTGCCGACGTGGTGGAATTCGGCTGCGGCACCGGCCGGAACCTGGCGATGCTGAAGGCCCATGGCGCCCGTACCCTGGTCGGCTGCGACCTGTCCGTCGGAATGCTGGCCAAGGCCCGCGCGCGTGACGCGGCGTTCCGCCTGCTGCGCCACGACATGGCCGAGCCCTTGCCGCTGCCCGACGCCTCGGCCGATCTGGTCCTGTTCTGCCTCTCGCTGGAGCATGTGGGCGATCCGGGAGCGCCGCTGCGCGAGGCCCGGCGTTTGCTGCGGCCGTCCGGGCGGGTCGCCGTCATCGAAATCCATCCCTTCGTGTCGCAGGGCGGCGTGTCGGCCCATTTCCGGGATGAGGCGGGCGAGGTGCGGATGCCCACCTTTGCACACCGGTTCTGTGATCACCTCAACGCGTTCGCCGGTGCCGGGCTGCGTGTGGACGCCTGCCGCGAGTGGCGGCCCCGCGACCTGGGCCCGTCCGTGCCGGCGAAGGTCCTGAAGCGCGGGCCGGACGTTCCGTTGGTCGTGGAGTTCTCCGCCGTGCCGTTCTGACCGGGGGAGCCGTCCGGCACGCAACCCTGCCATTCCGGTGCGATCCATTGGCGTGGGGCGGGTTGGGGTTAATCTCGACCCGTGCGATCGGTTCCGGCCGCGCCGGAACAACCATGGACCCCATCCGCGCATGCCGACGCCGCCCCGCAGGCCCCCCATCCTCCTGCTGATCGCCTTCGTGGCCCTCAGTCCGCTGTCCATCAACATCGTGGTCCCGTCGCTTCCGCAGCTGCCGGCGGTCTTCGGGACCGACTACACCCGGGCGCAATTGACGCTGACCCTGTATCTGGCCGGGATCGCGTTCGGGCAGCTGGTCTACGGCCCCGTGTCCGACCGGTTCGGGCGGCGCCCGGTCATGATCGCCGGGCTCGGCCTGTTCGTGGCGTCCAGCGTGCTGGCCCTGGCGGCACTGTCCATCGACATGCTGATCCTGGCGCGAGTCGGCCAGGCGGCGGGCGGCTGCGCGGCCATGGTCCTCACCCGCGCCATCGTCCGGGACGCCTGGACGCGCGAGCAGTCGGCGAGCGTCATGGGGTACGTGACCATGGGCATGGCCGTCGCGCCGATGCTGGCCCCCGCCCTGGGCGGCGTGCTCGACGAGCTCTACGGCTGGCGCGGGGCCTATGTGGTGATGCTGGGCTACGGCACCCTGGCCACGCTCCTTGCCGTGTTCGCGCTGTCCGAAACCCTTGGGGAGCGCAGCGCGGCCCTCGGTGCGGCCGGCCTGCTGCGCGGTTACCGCTCGCTCCTGGCCTCGCCCGCGTTCGTCTGCTACGCGCTCAGCACCGGCTTCAACAGTGCGAGCTTCTTCTCCTTCCTCGGCGGCGCACCGTATGTGACGCAGCACCTCATGGGCCTCACGCCCAAGGAGTACGGGCTCTACTTCATTATGATCTCGATGGGCTACATGCTGGGGAACTTCCTCAGCGGCGCCTTTTCGGTCCGGGTCGGGCTGGAGCGGATGGTGCTGGCCGGCGGCGTGATCACCGTCGGGGCCGGCATCGCCATGGACGTGCTCGCCCGTGTGGGCGGCCTGGCGCCGCTCGACATCTTCGGCCCGATGACGCTGGGGGCGATCGGCAGCGGCATGGTCCTGCCCAACGCGTTGGCTGCGGGGGTCAGCGTGGATCCGCGCGCGGCTGGGGCCGCATCGGGTCTGATGGGGTTCGTGCAGATGGGCATCGGGGCGTTGTCGACCGTGCTGGTCGTGGCGCTGCAGGGCGAGACCGCGGACGCCATGGTCTACTGCGTGCTGGGATCGAGCGTGCTGTGCCTGGTGTTCTTCCTCCTGGCCTGGACCGCGCAGCGGCGCCAATCGGCCCGGCAGGGCACGGTTCCGGCGGCATCCGACTGAAGCCCGCCCGAATTCCGGCGGGTGGGCTCAACCCGGCAGGTCCATCCCCTGGGATGGCATGGACCGTAGTGGCGCCATCGGTTTCCCGTCCTGCACCAGCACCATGCCGTAGGCGCCCGACAGCGCCGGCAGCGGCACCCGGGCGAGGGTTCGCGCGGCCCGCTCCGCCCAAGGCGGCAGGCGCATCTCGGCCTGTGCGGGCGGCACCCAGGGCAGCGACCACACGCCCCGGACCACCAGACCGCACCCGCGGGCCATGCGTGCCACCGCCATCGGCGTCTTGAGACGTGCCGCCACCGCCCGGTCGTCCGTCCGCCGCGTCGCCCGGCGGGCATAGGACCCGCCGGGACTCCACCGGTGGGGCGAAACGACGAGGATCCGGCCCCACGGTCCGATGCGCCGTCCCCAGGCCGACAGCAGGTCGGCGGGATCGTCGACATGCTCCAGCACGCCGGCGAGGATCGCCAGATCGATCAGGCCGGGCGGTTCGGCGTGGCGGGCCGCGTCCAGGGCGTCGCCCTCGAGGAACCGGATGTTCCCGACCCCGCGGGCATCGACGGCGCGCTCGGCCTCGTCGAGGGCTTCGCCGCTGATGTCGATGCCCACGCCGTGCCCGATCACGTCCGAGAGCGCCAGCAGCAGGTGGCCGGATCCGCATCCCACATCGACCACCTGCTGGGCGCCGGTCGCCAGCCGGCGCGCCAATGCAACGCGTGCGGCAAGATCGCGGGCATCGGGGGTGGGGAACGCCCAGGTCCCGGAGCCCCCGGGACGGGTTGCCGGGTCCTTGGCCAAGCGGGCGGTCGTGCCGGTCATGGCCGGAGAACAAACGGCCCGAACCGCCGTTCCGTGTCGGCGTGCAATGTTCCCGCTCCCGAATGCGTGGCTTCCGGGGTTCGGCCGGTTTCTGCTAGGAGCGTGGACGACCGTTTCGGAAGAGAGCCGTCGATGCCCCATGCCCTGAACGCCTCCCCGACCGCTGGCGACCCGCGCGAGCTTCTGTCCGACCTCATCCGCAAGGCTTGCGCCCGCGGTGCCGATGCGGCCGACGCGATCCTGTTCGACAGCGCGTCCTTGTCGCTGGCCCAGCGCCTGGGCCAGCCCGAGCGGCTGGAACGCAGCGAAAGCCAGGACCTGGGCCTGCGGGTGCTGGTCGGCCGTCGGCAGGCGATCGTGTCCTCCACCGACCGGCGCCCGGCGACGCTGGACGAGCTGGTGGACCGCGCGGTCGCCATGGCCCGCACCGTGCCCGAGGATCCGTTCTGCGGCCTTGCCGACCCGGACCGCATCGGGACCGGCCCTCTGCCCGACCTCGACAGCGCCGACCCGGCCGAACCTCCGCCCGACGTGCTCATCGCGCGCGCCAAGGTGGCCGAGGCGGCGGCAATGGCCGTCCAGGGCGTCACCAACTCGGAAGGGGCGGAAGCCTCGTGGAGCCGGAGCGGCGTCTGGCTGGCGGCCTCGAACGGCTTCGTCGGCGGCTACACCGTCACCCGGCACAGCCTGTCGGTTTCGGTGATCGCCGGCCAGGGCACGGCCATGGAGGTGGACTACGACTTCTCCTCCACCGTCTATGGCGGGGATCTGGACGACCCGGAGGCGCTCGGCCGCAGCGCCGGCGAACGCGCGGTGCGGGCGCTGAACCCGCGCAAGGTCCCCACCCGCAAGGTGCCGGTGGTCTTCGACCCGCGCGTGTCGCGCTCGCTGGTCGGCCATTTGGCGGGCGCGGTGAACGGCGCCTCCATCGCCCGTGGCGTCAGCTTCCTCAAGGATCGGATGGGGCAGCAGGTCTTCGCCAAGGGCGTGGACATCGTGGACGACCCGTTCGTCCGCCGGGGCCTGCGGTCCAAGCCCTTCGACGCCGAGGGCATCCGGCCGAGCCGCCGCAGCATCATCCAGGACGGTGTGCTGACCACCTGGTTCCTGGATCTGCGCTCGTCCCGCCAACTGGGCCTGGAGAGCACCGGACACGCCAGCCGTGGCACGTCGGGGCCGCCGTCGCCCGCGCCCACCAACCTGTACCTGGCCGCCGGCCGTCGCAGCCCGGCCGAACTGATGGCCGACATCGGGGACGGGTTCTACGTGACCAAGCTGATGGGGCACGGCGTCAACGGCGTGACCGGCGACTACAGCCGCGGTGCATCCGGTTTCTGGATCGAGAACGGCCGGATCGCCTATCCGGTCAGCGAGGTGACCATCGCCGGCAACCTCAAGGACGTGTTCCGGAACCTGGAGCCGGCATCCGACCTGGAGTTCCGCTACGGCATGGATGCGCCCACGGTCCGGGTCGAAGGGCTGACCGTCGCCGGCACCTGAGGACGGGGCCTGGGAGACGCCGGTCTGCGGAGGTCCCGGCCTTCGCAGACCGGAGGGCGCGACCGCGCTCCGCGCCCTGTTGGCGCGCAAGCAAAGCGGGAGCGCCGGCGAATGAGGAGCAAAAGGCCGGGCGGCGCAGCCACCGCCCGGTGGGCCGCTACAACCCGCCCCCGAGAAGCCCCAGCAGGACCAGCAGGCCCACCCAGCGGTTCGACTTGAACTTCGCCAGGCAGTCGGCCGGGTCGTCGGGCCGCCAGGTCTGCACCTGCCACGCCATATGGAACGCCGCGGCGCCCACCCCGACCAGGACGGCCGGGTGGGCCCGGGCCAGCATCCCGGCGACCAGCAGGGCGTTCACGCTCATGGCGTAGAACACCCAGATCCAGACCTTCGATGCGGCGCCCAGGCGCAGGGCGGTGGACTTCACGCCGATGCGGGCGTCGTCCTCCTTGTCCTGGTGGGCGTAGATCGTGTCGTAGCCGAGGGTCCAGAAGATGCCGGCGACGTAGAGTGCCGCCGCCGGCCAGTCCAGGGTCCCGCGCTCGGCCACCCAGCCCATCAGCGCCCCCCAATTGAAGGTCAGGCCCAGGAAGGCCTGCGGCCACCAGGTGATCCGCTTCATCAGAGGGTAGCTGAACACCAGCGCCAGCGACGCAATGCCCAGCCAGACCGCCAGCGGCGGCAGCGCCAGCAGCACCAGCAGTCCGGTTGCAAGCAGCGCGCCGAGGAACAGCAGCGCCTGCAAAACGGTGACCTGGCCCGACGGGATGGGCCGGACCCGCGTGCGTTCGACCTGCGCGTCGAAGTCGCGGTCGAGGATGTCGTTCACCACGCATCCGGCGCCGCGCATGACGACCGCGCCCACGGCGAACAGGACCATCAGCCAGGGATCGGGCAGCGAGGGATCGGGTTGCCCGCCGGCCGCCAGCGCCTGGCCCCACCAGCAGGGGAACAGCAGCAGCCAGGTTCCGATCGGCCGGTCGAGCCGGGCCAGACGGGCATAGGGCCGGGCCGGGGCGGGCAGGAACCGGTCCACCCAATTGCCGGTATGGATATCGGTATGGCCGGACACGGCCCGGATCTGGTCAGCCAAGGTCACCTCCTGCGGTCGGCAGGAAGCTGGACCGGCCGTCCCGCCGGGGCAAGGGGCGTTCAGTGCGCCTTCTTTTCCAGATGTTCGATCAGGGCGGGCAGGCTGCGGGCCACCGACCGTCCGTTGGCCTCGGCCGCGCCCGGGGCCGATCCCTCGACCACCAGCTTGGCCATTGCGATGGTCATGGCGCGCAGCAGCAGGTCGTTGTCGATTCCGGTCTGGCTGAGCGAGCTGGCCGTGGCCAGGATGGCGTTCGCCGCGCGGGCCAGCGGAACGGCTTGGCGCGAGTGCCGGATCTTTTCGAGGTCGATGAGGTCCACGTCGTTCCCTCCCGTCCTGTTCCGGTTCGTCCGGTCCGCGTGAGGTGACCTGCGGACCCACGAGACCAACAAGAATGACCCGTCCCGCGGGCCAGGGCGAGGCGAAAAAGATGTCGGCCCGCTGGCCCGCGGGCGGTCGTTGGGGCAATGTGGCGGCCATGCCGGACGATACGTTTCCCACCCTGCCCAAGACCCGCCTGCACGTGGCCCCGGACCTTTCCGAAGGGGTCGGCATCCCGCTCGACGCCGACCGGGCGCACTATCTGCGCCATGTGCTGCGCCTTCCGCCCGGTGCCCGGATCGCGGTCTTCAACGGGCGGGACGGGGAGTGGGCGGCCACGGTGGCCTATCCGGGCAAGCGCGACGCGGTGCTGGAAGTCGCCGGCCGGCGCCGCCCACAGGAGGCGGGGCCCGATCTCTGGCTTCTGGCGGCGCCGATCCAACGCACCCGTTTCGAGACGGTGGTCGAGAAGGCGACCGAGCTGGGCGTCGCCCGCATCGTGCCGGTGGTCACGGAACGAACCCAGGGCGGGCGGGTGAACACCGGGCGTCTGGCCGCCATCGCGGTCGAATCGGCCGAACAGTGCGAGCGGCTGGACGTTCCAACGGTGGGCGAGCCGGTCGATCTTCCCCGGGTGCTGCGCGAATGGCCCGAGGAGCGCGCAATGCTGGTTTGCGCCGAGGCGGGGCCTGCCGAACCGATTGCCGCCGTCGTCAAGGACCTCGCCGGCCGTCCCGCCGCCGTGCTGGTCGGGCCGGAGGGCGGGTTCGCGCAGCGGGAGCTTGACCTTCTGCGCAAACTTCCATCTGCTCGTGCCGTCGGCCTGGGTCCCCGTGTGCTCCGCGCCGACACCGCCGCCGTGGCCGCGCTCGCCTGCTGGCAATCCCTGGCCGGGGATTGGACGGGCGGCGGGGACGCGGGGAAGGGGGGGCCGCGGCCACCCTTCCGGGCCTGAAACTCGAACCGAAATCACCGGACGGATCCATGTCGGCACCCCCGACCACCCGTGGCGCTCCCGTTACCGACCGCCGTCAGCTCATCGAGTACGTGGAGGCGGGGTGCAAACCGGCCGATGCCTGGCGCATCGGGACCGAGCACGAGAAGTTCGCCTTCCGGCGGTCCGACCTGCGCCCGCTGCCCTACGACGGGCCCGACGGCATCGGTGCCGTGCTGCAGGGCCTGACCCGTTTCGGGTGGGAGCCCTTGCGCGAAGGTGCCAACGTGATCGCGCTCGTCCGCGGCAAGGCCAACATCACGTTGGAGCCGGGCGGCCAGTTCGAGCTGTCGGGTGCCCCGCTGGAAACCATTCACCAGACCCGGGCCGAACTGGTCCAGCACCTCGACGAGGTGGGGGCGGTCGGCCGCGACCTGGGCACCGGCATGCTGGGCCTGGGCTTCAATCCGAAATGGCGGCGCGACGAGATCCCGTGGATGCCCAAGGGCCGCTACGGGATCATGCAGGCCTACATGCCGAAGAAGGGCAATCTGGGCCTCGACATGATGACCCGCACCTGCACGGTGCAGGTGAACCTGGACTTCGCCGACGAGGCCGACATGGTCCGGAAGTTCCGGGTCAGCCTGGCCTTGCAGCCCATCGCCACGGCGCTGTTCGCCAATTCGCCGTTCACCGAGGGCCGGCCCAACGGCTTCCAGAGTTTCCGCAGCCACATCTGGACCGACACCGACCCCGACCGCTGCGGCGACCTGCCGTTCGTGTTCGCGGACGGGTTCGGGTTCGAGCGGTACGTGGACTGGATGCTCGACGTGCCGATGTACTTCGTCTACCGCGACGGCCGGTACATCGATGCCTCCGGCCAGTCGTTCCGGGACTTCCTGGACGGCCGGCTGCCGGCCCTGCCGGGCGAGATCCCGCTGATCACCGATTGGGTGGACCATCTGACCACCGCCTTCCCGGAGGTCCGGTTGAAGCGGTACCTGGAGATGCGCGGGGCCGATTGCGGCTCGCTCGACCGGCTGACGGCGCTGCCGGCCCTGTGGACCGGCCTGCTGTACGACCAGGGCGCACTGGACGCCGCCTGGGATCTGGTCAAGGACTGGACCGAGGCCGAACGCGCGGCCCTGCGGCGGGACGTGCCGCGGCTGGGCTTGGCGACACCGTTCCGCGGCCGCACCGTGCGCGAGGTGGCCTTGGACACCCTGGCCATCGCACGGGCCGGGCTGAAGGCGCGCGACCGCCGCGACGACGCGGGCACCGACGAAAGCGGCCACCTGGACACGCTGTTCGCCATCGCCGACAGCGGCCGGACGGCGGCGCAGGAGATGCTGGACCGGTTCCACGGTCCCTGGGGCGGGCGCGTGGACCCGGTCTACGGGGACTACGCGTTCTAACATCGCCCAGGCGAAGGTTCCGGCCTTTGCGACGGCGGGCGCGCCCGCATACCCCCTGGTTCCGGCGGGAACGGGCCAGGGGGCCGGCCCGTCGCACGACCTGGACCGCGGCCCATCGCAGGGATCGCTTCGGGGCGATCCCGATCATCTCGACGAGTTGCGTGTGGATTGCCTTGTAGGGGGGGGCGCCCGGTCGTCGCGCAGGGGATCGTCCCTGCCCCCGGGCATCCGCACCTCGCGCTCATCGGATTTGCATTTGCCGAGGAAGCTGAAGTGCGAGCCCGGGGGCGGGCTGCGGCAAGTCCACAACCCCCGTCACACTTGATGCGCGCATGTTTTTATTCCAAAACCATCTATAGTTCCGAATTCGTGCGCCTCCACCCGGAAAGCCCCGCCGGACCTCCGCGCAGGGCTTTGGCATTCGGCGGCCGGATGGGTGGAGCGGCAATGGGGGGCAGGGTGGCCGGCATCACAAAACGGGTTCTGGCCAGTGCCGCCGCGGCCTGGCTGGTATTAGCGGCCGGCGTGGTCGGCGCCCAGGACACGGCGGATGAGGAGGGCGAGTACATCTTCCCGCCGCCCCAAGGCATCGACCCGGAGGCGTGTGGCGACGGGTTATCCCCAATCCGCTCCGCCGCCCCGGTGCCGGTGCGCGGGCTCGCCCCTGGCTTCCGCGCACTGCACGTCGCACGCGAGGACTTCGAGACACACACCGATGCCGAAGCTTATGTGGATGCCGCCACGGGCCAGCTGCTTGCCGGCTATGTGGTCGCCCAGCCCGACGGCAGCGAACGCTTCGGGCTGCACAACCTGCACACCGGCTTCTATGTGCAACTGGTCCGCTCGGATACGGGAAGCGCCTTTCCCAGGCCAACGACGGAGGATTTCGGGCGGAGCATCCGTGGCGTGGAGCGCCGCATCGGACTGAAGGCGGAGTTGCGCCCGGTAAGTGGTGGGATCCCGCTCTTTGTGGACGGCTCCGTGGAGACGGCGGGCCATCGGCACCTTGTCGAGTCCGGTCACTTTGGTGCGTTCGACAAAAAGCAGCACTGGTTCCCCTACATCTGCCGGTCGGTCGACGGCGGACCCACCGAGGACTTCTTCCTGGCGCTGGTGCACGACCGGGCGGGGCGGGTGGTGCACGACACCTGCGCCGCCGTCCGCGACCAGGGCGCCGACGCGCTGCTCGCCCGGCCCGCCGACCGTGTCTCGCACTTGGTGACCGAGGAGGATCGCCTGCTCACCCTCGTCCGCAATCACCCGGTGGTAGTCATCGACGCCGGGCTGGACGGCCGCGACGTCCGCGTGGACGGGGGCGTGCTGGTGGTGGCCACGGCGGTGCTCGCCGAACTCCTGCGGGCGCACGGCGAGCACGAGGAGTGGAACACCCTGTCCGATGAAGTGATCTCGCGGCACGTGCTGGAGCGGGCGTGCCGGGCGGGGCCCCGCCCCTGAGATTCCCAACCCCGCCCCGCACCGGGCGGGCAACCGTTCCCACCCAAGAGCCGCCGGCCCCACCGGTGGCTCTTTTTATTTTATGGAGGACCCTTGATTTACAATCCCAACCACCCGCGCCACCCTGCCGCCGCTGGCGGGTCGGTGCCGAGCCCGTTGCTGTTTGTCGGAGGCCGCCGCACCCCGATACCACAGCAGCAGATCGACCACATCTACGCCGGCATCTACATGACCGAGCTGGGTGGAGACGCGGCTTCCCATCATGCCGCCCCCGGCCAAGGGGGACTTGAGCTCGCCCTCAATCGGCGTCACCCAGACCGACCTGTTCTGGAACCCGAAAGAGACAAGGGAACTGGTAGTCGCCATGCAGGCGGCCGGTTACCTCAAACCGGACGGGGCCGAGACCGACAGAGTCGTTGAAATCCTTAGGGGACGGGGCGATCCGTCCGTTCTGATCCGGGAGAACCTGGGCCTCAAGATCAACCACTTTCTCAATACTTCCGATGGCCGGGCGATGGTCGACCGATGGGACAACAACAACCGCCTCAAGGCGGTCGAGCGGGTGAGGGAGCACGCGATCGGGAGCAACCGGTTGGAAGGGCGCGGCGTCTTCGATCCCCGCCACAATGACCACGCCAAGGCCATGATGCTTCTGGGTGCGGTCGCCAACAACCAGCCCGGTGGGGATTACAACGGGTCCCATGCCTTCCAGGCGGTCCGGGAGATGGGGCAGCCGACGCTCCACGACATCGTGCAGACACTCTGGAAGGTTCCGAAGTTCCGGGACGTTTCCGGCCGCAACATCCTGACCAAGCTCGGGATCCCCATCCCGAAGGAAGTCAATGCCATGGGTGCGGATGCGCCCAAGACCGCCGCCCCGGCACAGCCCCGGATCCAGGAGACAACGCGGCAGGGTCTCTCCATGCCGCCGGCTGGGGCGCAGACCCGTTCCGAGCCGCCGGCTCCCTTGCCCGGCGGGCCGACCCGCGGGCCGGCTGACCTCATGCCGCCGCTCCTTACCCCGCCGGGTGGACAGACCATCCCCGGGCCCCGGGGCACCCCATCCCCTACCGGCACGCCGGCCGGATCTGCGCCGTCGGTCGCGCCCACACCCCCACCGTCGTTCCCGTCCGGTGGACAGGAAGCCTTCCTGTACGAGGAACCGGCCGGGAACCTGCTCCCGGCCACGTACTCACCCAGGCCGGAGTTGGGGGCCGAAGGGTTGGGCGCGGGGGACTGGCCGGCGAGCGTGAACCCCGATTGGTCCCTGACCCACCCCCCGATGCCGTTGCCCCCGGTTGCGCCTCTGCCCGGACGGTTCAACCTTGCCTCGGCAGAGGCAGGAACAGGGGGAGGGGGGTGGCCGGCGGGCAGGAGCCCTGGCTGGCCCCTCACCGGTCAGCCGTTGATCCCGGCCGCGCACGCCTCCGGACCGGGGCTCGGGTTCGGGGCGGCGGGCGCAGGCTTTCGGCCGACGGGCCTGGACCGGCTGTTCCCCCGCCTCCCGATGCCGCCGGTCCCGGATGCGCCCGGCCGGCGGCCCTGGGGGCTGCTCGACGTCGTCGCGCCGGGCCTGCTGGAGCCGCCGGAGGAGCCCGTGGGCCTTCTGGGCTCGTTCGGTGCCTTGAAGCCGCGCCCGGAAGGGGGGCTGTTGGCCGGGTTCCTGGACCTGGACAGGAACGGGACGACCTGACGGAGCCGGGGTGCGGGCGGCGACGCCCGTGCCCCGACGGGCCGGTGGGCGAGGTGGCGTTCCGCCCCGCCGGCCCGTCGTGCGGCGGCCTCAGGCCGCCGTGCCGCCGACCGTCAGCCCGTCGATGCGCAGCGTCGGCTGGCCGACGCCGACGGGCACGCCCTGGCCCTCCTTGCCGCAGGTCCCGATGCCGGGATCCAGTTCGGTGTCGTTGCCGACCATGGTGACCTTGGTCAGGGCGTCCGGGCCGTTGCCGATGATGGTGGCGCCCTTCACGGCCGGGCCGATCCGGCCGTCCTCGATCAGGTAGGCCTCCGACGCCGAGAACACGAACTTGCCCGAGGTGATGTCCACCTGGCCGCCGCCGAAGTTCACGGCGTACAGGCCGCGCTTCACGCTGGCGATGACCTCGTCCTTGGTGTGGGCGCCGGGACGCATGACGGTGTTGGTCATGCGCGGCATCGGATGGTGGGCGAAGCTCTGCCGGCGGCCGTTGCCGGTGGGCTTCACGCCCATCAGGCGCGCGTTCAGCCGGTCCTGCATGTAGCCGACCAGGATCCCGTCCTCGATCAGCGTCGTGCACTGGCTGGGCGTGCCCTCGTCGTCCACGGTCAGCGAGCCGCGGCGGCGCTCCAGCGTGCCGTCGTCCACCACCGTGACGCCCGGGGCGGCCACGCGCTGGCCCAGCAGGCCGGAAAAGGCCGACGTCTTCTTGCGGTTGAAGTCGCCCTCCAACCCGTGGCCGATGGCCTCGTGCAGCAGGATGCCCGGCCAGCCGGGGCCGAGCACGATGGGCATCTCGCCCGCCGGGGCTGGGATCGAGCCCAGGTTCACCAGCGCCTGGCGCAACGCCTCGTCCACTTGGCCCTGCCAGGTCTCGGTGCGCAGATAGTCGCCGTAGGACACCCGGCCGCCCGCGCCGAAGGACCCCGATTCCTGCCGGTCGCCTTCGCCGACGACCACCGACACGTTGAAGCGGACCAGCGGGCGGACATCGGCCACGCGCAACCCGTCGGGGCGCAGGATCTGCACCGCCTGCCACTCGCCCGACAGCGACACCGACACCTGCCGCACCCGCGGGTCGCGGGACCGGGCATAGGCGTCGACGGCGGCCAGAACCGCCACCTTGTCGGCGAAGGGGACCTGGGACAGCGGGTTGTCGTCGCCGTAGAGGCGCCGGTTGGTGCCGGCCGGCGGGGTCGCCAGGGTGCCGCTGTGGCCCGCGCGCACGGCCTTGACCGTGTCGCCGGCCCGCCGGATCGCGTCCTCGGACAGGACCGAGGCATGGGCGTACCCGGTCGCCTCGCCGGCGATGGCGCGCAGGCCGAAACCCTGCTGCACGTCGAAGGACGCGCTGCGCAGCTTGCCGTCGTCCCACACCAGCGCTTCGGACTGGGTGTATTCCAGGAACAGTTCCCCGTCGTCCGCCCCCTTCAGCGCATCGGCGACGATGGCTTCGGTGCGCGCCCGGTCGAGGCCGGCCTGGGTGAAGAAGAGGTCGTCGGTGACGGCGAGATTGGACATCGCGCACTCCGGGTATTCGAATGGGGCAGGGGAGCCGGACGGGAAGATTGCCGGGACGGCGGATTCGCTCCTGCATGAAGAGTGGCGTCGCCCGCGCCGGGGAACAAGCGCGCACAAGGGAGGGGGCGCGCCGGGCGTGCGGCGGCTTGCCGCCACGGCCTCCGCGCGATTGCGGACGGGGCCTCCGCCATCCATTTCCAACCCACGCGGAGATAGCACAAGGGTCACGGTGCGACGCGTAATCGCACACATCGTCCGCAGGGACGATTGAGCGTTGCACCGGGATCGGGGTAGTGTCCCGCGCGACTAAAACGGAGGCGCGGCGGATTCGTCGCGCCGAAATTCAGATTGGGACGCGGGTTGGGCATGTTTTCGAAGCGGTTCGGCGCCTTCGCGGCGCTCATGCTGACCATTCTCCTGGCGGCGCCGGCCGCGTTCGCGCAGGCGCCGGAACCCTGGCAGCTCGGCCTTCAGGCCGCGGCCTCGCCGGTGGGGCACCAGGTGGGGGCCTTCCACAATCTCCTGCTCTGGATCATCACGGGCATCACGCTGTTCGTGCTGGCCCTGCTCGTCTACGTGATGGTCCGGTTCAACGCGAACCGGAACCCGAACCCGGACAAGACCACCCATCATACCCTGATCGAGGTGGTGTGGACGGTGGTGCCGGTCCTGATCCTGGTGGTGATCGCGATTCCGTCGTTCCGCCTGCTCTACTTCATGGAGAAGGCCGAGAACCCGGAAATGACGGTCAAGGTCACCGGGTACCAGTGGTACTGGGGGTACGAGTACCCCGACCAGGGCGGGGTCTCCTTCACCAGCAACATGATCCCCGACGCGGAACTGAAGCCCGGCCAGAAGCGCCTGCTGGAAGTGGACAACCGCATGGTGGTGCCGGTGAACACCGTCGTCCGCCTGCAGACCACTGCCGCCGACGTGATCCACGCCTTCGCGCTGCCGGCCTTCGGCGTCAAGAAGGATGCCATCCCCGGCCGCTTGAACGAGACCTGGTTCAAGGCCGAGCGCGAGGGCGTCTACTACGGCCAGTGCTCGGAAATCTGCGGCATCAACCACGGCTACATGCCCATCGCGATCGAGGTCGTGTCCAAGCCGGTCTTCGAGGCTTGGGTGAAGCGCGCGCAGGCAGGCAATGTCCTGAGCCCCGCCATGGCCGCCGCCGATCCGGCCGACGGCCGGACGCAGACCGCCCAGGCCGGCAACTGAGCGCAAGGCCGATCGCCGAAACCCGACGAACGAACAAAGACCCCTAGGGGATGAAAATGGCTGGATCCGCGGCGCACGCCCACGACCACCACGACCACAAGCCTGGCTTCGTGGCGCGCTGGTTGTTCTCGACCAACCACAAGGACATCGGCACCCTCTACCTGATCTTCTCGGTCATCGCCGGTCTGATCGGCGGCCTGTTCTCCGTGCTCATGCGCATGGAGCTGCAGGACCCTGGCATGCAGATCCTGGCCGATGGTCAGCAGTGGAACGTCTACATCACGGCCCACGGCCTGATCATGGTGTTCTTCGTGGTCATGCCGGCCCTGATCGGCGGCTTCGGCAACTGGTTCGTGCCGATCATGGTCGGCGCCCCGGACATGGCCTTCCCGCGCCTGAACAACATCAGCTTCTGGCTGATCGTCCCCGCCTTCCTGCTGCTGCTCGCTTCCGCCTTCGTCGGCGACGGCGTCGGCACCGGCTGGACCATCTACCCGCCGCTGTCGTCCTCGCAGCCGGGCGGGCATGGCGGCCCCGCGGTGGACATGGGCATCTTCGCGCTGCACTTGGCGGGCGCCTCGTCGATCCTGGGCGCGGTGAACTTCATCACCACCATCTTCAACATGCGCGCCCCCGGCATGACGCTGCACAAGATGCCGCTGTTCGTGTGGGCCATGCTGGTCACCGCCTTCCTGCTGCTGCTGGCGGTGCCGGTGCTGGGCGGCGCCATCACCATGCTGCTGACCGACCGCAACTTCGGCACCCACTTCTTCGACCCGGCCGGCGGCGGCGACCCGGTGCTGTTCCAGCACCTG